>JAIOPA010000353.1 GCA_021414165.1 Candidatus Eiseniibacteriota bacterium | reverse complement strand
GCCAGCACGGCATCGATGATGCGGCGCTGCCCGGGGCGGAACTCGCGATAGCCGAAGATGGCCTCGAGCACCTGCTGCGGGTCGCTGTACGTGGCGTGATGGAAGAGCGGGGTGCTGGAGTCGTGCATGGGCCTTGCCGTGCGGCGGGAGCGGGTGCGGTGCTGCTGCGGGCGTGCTGGGGGCGGCCAGGGATCGAGCCGGGAGCCCAGCCCACGCGGGCCGGAAGTGCGCGCGGGCCGCGCGGACTGCCCCCGCACCTTAGCCCATGCGCGCTTCCCCAGCGACCCTTGAGAAGCGCTCAGCCCGGCCCGCTGCGCTGCCGATAAGTAAGGAGTTCTGTGACGCCGAACCCTGTGGACACGGAGGTCCCTCGTGCGCGCGCGAGTCCTGGTGCTGTTGTCGTTGCTGGTGGTCGCCCTGTTGGGCGCGATCTTCACGTTCCGTCGCCCGGTGGAGCCGTCCACCGAGACGCGCACCGCCTCGGCGCCCAAGCGCGAGGCCGAGCCCGACCTGCGGCTCGCGTTCGCCTACGGCGCCGATGCCGCCACACTGCGCGCCACGCTCGCGGCCGCATACCGCCCGGGTGTCGACCGCCGCATGCTCGACGCGGTGTCCGACGTGCGCACGTTCATGGCCGGCGGCGACACCATCGATCTGGCCGCGGCCGAGTTCACGGGTGGTCTGTGGCATGTGCGCTGTGGCGCCGATGACGCCGGCACGCTGCCCGAGTTCCCACGCTTCGACGATGCGATGCGGCTGCTCGATGCATGGGCCGCACGCGAGCTGGCCGCGCATCCCTTGCCCGACGGCGCGCCCGATGGGGCGGTGAGCGCACTGATCGCCGACCAACTGCCGCAGGTCGCGCTCGCCACGCTGGATGCCGCCGCCCAGAAGCAGGGCGTGACGCGCGCTTCCGTGGCGCAAGCGCTCGAGGCCGGATCGCAGTTGGCGCTGCTGCTCGCGAACGATCGCAGCGGCTACGCCGACTCGGTCATGATGCGCACGCTGTCGTGGCTCGCCCTTGCGCGCGCGGCCGACCACACGCCGCACGCGCGTGAGCGCGCGGCACTGGCGTGGGCCATGGGCTATCTGGACGATGCGCGCACCACGGCCGCCACGTTGCCGGCCAACGATGCCCTTGCCGCGCTCGTGTTGGACCGCCGCGCCACGCTCACGCGGCTCTCCAGTGACGTGCGCGCGCCGCGCGAGACGCGCGTGCTCCAACTGTTGCAACTCGCCAGCGACGGCGAGTTCGAGCCGTGGATCCAGATGGTGGAAGGCACCGCCCGGCCCGGCAGCGAGGGCATGGGCGCGCTGTTCGCGACCGCACTCGCGTTCCGGCGCTTCGATGTGGGTGGTCAGGTGGGCCGCGCGCTCACGCAGGTCTCGCTCGAGAACGTACCCGGCGCACCGGCGGGCGCGGGCCTCAATGGCAAGGGGCTGCTGGCATTCGAGCGCTCGCTGGCGCGCCCCGAGCAACCGCTGCGTGGCCGCATGAGCGGCGGCACGCTCGTGAACGCGCGCCGCGCGGTGTTCTACTCGGGACTGGTGGCCGAGCACGAGTTCGTGTCGAAGCAGCTCGCCAGCGTGCACACCGCCAAGCAGTTCCGTGATGCGCTCGCGAGCGCGGCCAACAGCCCCGGTGCCGGGTTCGTGCTGTGGCAGAACGTGATGACGAACGCCATGCTGCACGAGGCCACCGAGGCGGACCTGCGCGCCTTGCTCACGCAGCCGGGACTGCCGGGACGGCTCGCGCTCGAGACGTTCGAGGCACTCTCGCTCATGCACTCGTATGGCACCAGCCCCATGCGCGTGGCCACGCGCTCGCTCGCCGCGCGCATCGACACGCGACCATCCTACATGATCGATTACGCCGAGCATACGCAGTTACAGGTCATGTGGCCCGAACTCACCGAGAAGCTCTATTCACATGCCGCGGCCTGCGCAGGGGGCACACGCACGAGCGCGCACCTGCTGCTGGCACTCATGCGCGAGGATCACGCCGGCCTCGCCGCCGCCGCGAACGATCCCGGCGCAGAGCCCTCCGAGACCGCGCGCATGCTGCGCGTGTGTCTGGCCGCCGACAGCTCGGTGGCACCGCAAGTGCTGGCGCGCTACGCACCACTGGCTGCGGCACCCGGCGCGACGCTCGGCCTGGTGCAGTCGTACGCCAAGATGCTCGACTCGCGCGGCCGCTACGCCGAGGCCGAGCGCGTCATGGCCGCCTGGATCGCGACCTGCGACAGCACCAGCGATGCGCTCGACATGACCATCGCCACCACGACGCTCGCGCGCATGCAACGCATGCAGGGCCGTATCGCCGATGCGCTCACGACGATCGAGCCCGAGATGAACAGCATGCAGAAGGGTGCCATGCACGAGGCCGCCGTGCTGTTGCTGGCCCATGGCCGCGAACGCGAGGCGTTCGCGCTGGCCGAGCAGGCCCGTGCGCGCTACCCGCAGAGCCCCCGCGCGCAGGTGTTCCCGGTGCTCCTCATGTGGCGCGCCGGACGCGATGCCGATGCGGCCCGCGCACTCGCGCAGCCGGACGCCAAGGATCGCTTTGACAAGGGCGAACTGGCCGAGGGCTTCGCCGAGGTGTTCGGCCGCCGGCACGATGCGGCGCGTGCCGCGCTCGATGCCATGCGTGGAGTGGTGCCGTCGATCTACCCGCTACTCTGGCAGCTGAGCTCGGTGTACTCGCGCTCGAACGACCTGGCGTTCGCGGCCGAGTTGGCGCGCCGTTCGAATGGTGGCTCGGGTGCGAACCGCGCCTATGGTCTGGTCGAGGTGTACGGCCGCATCGCGGACGCGGCCGGCGCGGACTCCGCTCTGGTGTGGCTGAACACGCAGTACATGGCGGTGGACATCCGCGAGTTCGTGGCGGGCCGGTTACTGGTGCAGGGTCAGGCTCGCGCCGCCCGCGCCGTGCTGGCTGCGGATCCGGCCTGCGCCGGCAATGAGTACGCCGTGCTGCTGCGCGCAAGCGCCTGGCGTCTGGAGGGCGCGCGCGATGCGGCCGAGCGCGACTCGCTGCACACCATGCTCGCGGCGATCAAGCCCGGCGCCTACGAACGGCTCGCGCGTTACATGCTGGGCGAGATCACGGAGTCCGATGCGCTGCAGTTGGCCGCCGACCGCAAGCGCCAGAACGAGGTGTGGTTCTTCTGCGGCCTGCGCGCATGGGCCGATGGCCGCGCCAACGACGCGGTCACGTGGCTCGTGCTGTGCGAGGAGGCCGGCATGACGAGCGATGGCGAGTACCTCTGGGCCCACGACCGCCTGTTGAACTGGAGCCAGCGCTGGAGAGCGGCGGACCGGCTGCGCATGGGCACGCCTCGGCCGGCATGATCCCGCCGCTCGGCACCGCGATCGCACTGGCGATCGCATGGCTGGTGTTGCCACTGGCACTGCACGCGGTCTCGACCGCGCGCACGCTGCGCAACAGCGACGATCAGGCGTGGGTCCAGTTCCTGTCGCGCCAGCAGTGGTACGTGTTCCTGGCGGTCTTCGTGGATGCCCCGGTCATCCTCGCGCTCCAGCTGGAGCGGGCATGGCCCACTCACGCGGCTGCATGGGCCTGGGCGCTGGCGATCGCCGTGGGAGCCACGCGGCTCGTGGCGATCTCGCGCGCCAGCCGCGTGGTGGAACGCCAACTGCGCGGCTTCGAGCCCGCCCCCAGCCTGCGCCGTGCGCAGTTCGAGGCGCTGCTCATGGCGCTGTTGCCGGCTGCCGGCATGCTGGGCGCGCTCGGCGCCGTCATGCTGCGCGACTACCGCGCCGCCGCGGGCAGCCTGTTCGCCGGCATCCTGCTGGCGAACCTGATCCGTGTGCGCCGCGCAGGCGTGCTCGGGCATCGCATCGAAGCGGTCACGTCGGGGCCTCTGCGCGATCATGTGTTCGCGTTCGCGGCGCAGGTGAACGTGCGGGTGGATCAACTGTTCGTCATGGCGGCCAACGACTCGCGACTGAGCAACGCGTTCGCGCTGCAGGGCCGACAGGTCGTGCTCACCGACACGCTGCTCGCACAGTTGTCGCCGCGGCAGATCACCGCGGTCATGGCACACGAGCTGGCGCACCTGCGTCATCATCATCCGCGAGTGCTCTCGTTCGCGGCGGTGGTGCCCAACGCCGTGGTCTGTGGACTGCTGTCGTGGACCGGACCGTGGCTGTTCACCGCGGTCGGGGCAGTATCCATGGCTTCGTTCGTCCTGCTGTCCCGGCACTTCGAGTACGTCGCCGATCGCGAAGCCGCCAAGATGACGAACGATCCCGAGGCGCTGGTGACCGCACTGGTGGTGATCTCGTGCGCGAATGGCATGCCGGTACGCTGGAGCACGTGGACCGGGCTGCCACTCACCCACCCGTCGGTCGCGCAACGCGCCGACGCATTGGTGCGCGCCGGACTCATGACCACGGCGCAGGCCACGCTCGCATTGTCGCGCCCGCTCGCGGACCCGGAGCGTTGGCCGTGGGCCATGACCGCATCCGAGCCCATCACCGGCACCACCGCGCGCACCATGGGCTCCCAGCAACTCGGTTGGATCTCGGGCAGCGCCTGCGCCCTGACACTGGCGCTGCTCGTGCTCGCCGCGCGCTTCTGGCTGCGCGGCGAACACACGCCGCTCGTGGTGATCACCGGCGCGATCGTGGGCGCGGTCATCATGCTCGCACTGTTCGATCGCGGCGCCGTGGCGAACTACCTGCGCTGGCGCACCCCGCTCGCGCAGAAGCTGCAACCCGGTCCCCATGCGATCTACGCCGGACTGGCTCCTGGCGACGTGCCGCGACTCTACGAGGGCTACTCCGACTGGGACGTGGGCTTTGTCGAGGCCGATGCCTGCGGGCTGCGCTATCGCGGCGAGCGCGCGACGTTCGCGGTCGCGGCTGCGGACCTCGTGGCCATGGAACGCGTGCCCGGGCTGGCGGGCTGGTTCGCGTCGCCACGACTTCGGGTGCGCTGTCGTGATGCACAGGGCCAGTTGCAGTGCTTCACGCTGCGCGATGCCTCGGCCGAGCGCATGGCCCATCTGGCGGCATCGTGCACGGCACTCGAGGCACGATTGAAGACCGCGCTCGCCCAGACGGCCGGATCGCACGCCGAGCCTTTGCCCAACGGTGCCCTACCGGACGCCACGCAGATCACGAGCGAGGATCCCGGGCGTGCCACCGGTTGGAGTTCGCTCGCCGGCATGGTGGTGCCGATCGTGATGTTGTCGGTCGCAGCAGGCCTGCTCACCGGGCTACCGTTCGCGCCCGCGTGGGGGCCCGGCGTGCTCGAGGTGTTCCTGGCCAGCATGGGCGCGCTCGTGTTGGTGCGCCTGCCCTACCTGCTGCCGCGACGGGCTACCACGAACTAGACCTCGGGCGTCACCGTGGGCAGACCGCGCTCGGTCCAGCCGCGCCAGCCGCCATCGAGCGACGTGACGTTGGTGTAGCCCATCTGCTGCAGGTGATCGGCCG
>JAIOPA010000352.1 GCA_021414165.1 Candidatus Eiseniibacteriota bacterium | reverse complement strand
CCGATCAGGTTCTGGCCGCCGTCGCCGCGCGTCATGGACAGGTAGGCCGTGCGCACGCCCTTCACGTGCGTGAGCCACGCCAGCATGGCGGTGTTCTCGTCGTCCGGGTGGGCGGCCACGTAGAGCGCGCTACCGGCGGTCTGCAGGCGGTGGAGGGCGTGGGCGATCTCGCCGCCGTCCATGGGCTCGCGGGGCCGCGGGTCGGCCTGGGCCGGGCCGGCGGTCGCCAGTAGGCCCAGCAGGGCCGCCAGCAGGGCGCAGAGGGTCCAGGAGCTCACGGAGGGCCGCCCGGACGACAACCGGGCGTGGGGCGCAGCCAGGGGACGCTGGAACCGCATGGGACGTGTCCTCTTTGGAGTTCGCGGGATGGGTCGCTCGGCCCGTCCGCCGGGGGGACCGGGCAGAGGGGGCGCCAAGTTAGCACGGTCCGGGGCCGCCGGGAGTGCCGTTCCGGCTCAAGTCCCCGCGCTCGTGGGCCGATTCACCCCGTGAGTCCATCCATGACGGGGGGACGACCTCTCCCTGCCTCACTGGCGGCCATGACGGCCGCCTCCGGAGGAGCACAGCATGTCCGATGGTCAGCTCCTGAAGCTGCGGTTGTCCCTGATGGGACGGCCCGTGCGCAACTACACGTTCGAGAAGCCGGTGATCGCGGTGGGCCGCGATCCGGCAGCCGATGTCTATGTGGACAATCCGGGTGTCTCCCGTGATCACTTCCGTCTCGAGAAGACGGAGACCGGCGAGTACCGCATCGTCGACCTGGGCAGCGCGAACGGTACGTTCGTGAACGACCAGATGGTCAACACGACCGTCGTGCACAACAACGACGTGGTGCGCTTCGGCAAGTACACGCTGTGGGTGGGCTACGAACAGGATCGCCGCGCGAAGTCCCGCGCGGGCGACTCCGGTGCTCCGGTGTCCGAGAGCGAGCGTCATACGGTCGTGCTGTCGCGCGCCGAGATCGGTCACATCCTGGAGCGCGAGCCCAAGTCGCCCGCCGCCAAGGTGATCCCCATGGCCATGCCCACACCGGGCGGGGCCGTGAGCGTTCCTCCACCCTCCCGCACCGGCGCATTGCTCGTGTGGGGTTCGGGCTTCGTGGTCGGCGCACTCGCGGGTGCGGCTGCGGTCTGGCTGTTCCTTCGACGATAGCGCGCACGCCGCGGTACGCGGCACGCGCCACCACGGATCGGTGAGCCGAGCATGGGCATCCTGAAGCGCTTCCAGGCCGATCGTCACGTGCGCCAGCTGCAAGCCGGCGCCGAGGCGGACAGCCCTGCGCTCCGCGAGGCTCGCGAGCAGATCGAGGCCATGGGCAGCGATGGCGCGCGCGTGTTGTTCGACGCCATCGCGCGCACGCCGGCCAGCCCGGCCACGCTGTCGGTGCTCGCCGCACTCGTCACCCCCGCCTCGCTGCCGCTGTACGTGAGCATGCTGCGCGCGCCACTCATGACGCAGGCCGAGGCCGCAGGACATGCGCTGGCCGCGAGCGTGGCGTGGGATCCGCTCGCGCTGTTGCCCGCGCTCGATGATCCCAAGGCGCCGCGCGCGCGCATCGAGCGCGTGCTCGAGGCCCAGGCCGGCCGTGTGCCGCCCGCGCAGTGGCTGCGCGCGCTGCCTGCCCTGTCGCGCGAGGTGCGCCCGCTCGTGCTGCGCGTGGCCGACCGCTACGCCGACGTGTCGGTGATCCCGGAGTTGATCGGTCTCGCCTCGAATGTCGATTGGACGATGCGCGTGAACGCCGCCCGCATGCTGGCGCGGTTCCCCAGCAACGAGGGCGCGGCCGTGCTCACGAAGCTCGTGCAGGACGAGCATGCCACGGTGCGCCACGAAGCCGTGCGTGCCGCAGCGGCCTCGCGCGCCACGGTGGCCATTGGCGCGCTGTGCACGCGACTGCGCGACAGCGACCTCAAAGTGCAGACCGCCGCCATCGAGGCGCTCATCGCGATCGGCGATGTGAGCGCGGTGCCGCATCTGCTCACCGCACTGCAGGACGAGTCCGAGTTCGTGCGCCGTGCGGCCGTCGAGGTGTTGAACGAGGTCGTGACGATCGACGCGATCAAGGACCTGGTGGGCGCGCTGCGCGATGCCGACTGGTGGGTGCGCGTGCGAGCGGCCGATGCGCTGGGCACGCTGGGCGGCCCGCGCGTGGTGGACGCCGTGCTCATGCTGGTACGCGACCCCGACGAGTCGACGCGGCGTTATGCGATCGAGATCCTGAACGCCGTACCCGATTCGCGTGCGGTGCCGGCACTCATCGAGGCGTTGGACGACGACGACTGGTGGGTGCGCGAGCGTGCGGTCGATGCGCTGGCGCGCACGCGCTCGGCCGACGCGATCGCCCCTCTGCGCCGCTTGCTGCGCCGCGACCCGCGCACCATTCCGCTGTGTGCGCGTGCGTTCGGCGCCATTGGCACGCCGGAGTGCATCGAACCGCTCGAGCAACTGGTGGGCTCCGACGACGCCGAGGTGCGCCGCGAGGCGTTGGCCGCGCTGGTCGCGCTGGCCGGTGGCGAACTTCCCGATGAACCACGCCAGCGCGTGCTCGCCACGCTTGCCGAGGCCGGCGTGAAGCCGCCCGCAAGGGCCGCCGGCCAGAAGCCCAAGCCCATGCCGGTGCAGGAGCGCTCGGTGCTGTCGATGCAGCAGGCGCGCCCGAGTGCGCCGCCCGTGACGCCCCCGAGCGCGCCGACCTTGGCCGCGCCCGCGCTGCAGAGCGCGCCCAGCGCCAGCTCCACACCGCTGTCCGAGCCGAGCGCGGCCGACTCCGCACCGCTCGCGCCTCCTGCCGGCGTGCCCTCCGCGGTGCGCTCGCTCGACTTCCAGCATCTGCCGAGCGGCACCGAGTTGCTGGGCCGCTTCCGGATCGTGAACCGCATCGGCGGCGGCGGCTTCGGCACCGTGTACCGCGCCGAGGACCTGCTCGTGAACGAGGAGCTGGTGCTCAAGGTGCTGTCGCCACAGCTCTCGCACGACCCGCAGGTGATCAAGCGCTTCGTGCAGGAGCTCAAGCTCACGCGCCGCGTGTCGCACCCCACGGTGATCCGCATCCATGACCTGCTCGACCTGGGCGGTGCGCATGCGATCTCGATGGAGTACTTCGCGGGCCGCGATCTGGGCATCGTGTTACATGAAGACGGCGCACTGTCACCCGAGCGCACCTGCGTGATCGCCGAGCAGGTGCTCGAGGGTCTGGTGGCGGCGCACGCGGCCGGCGTGCTGCATCGCGACATCAAGCCCGGCAACATCCTGGTGGGTGATGGCGATCGCGTGCGGCTCGTGGACTTTGGTCTGGCGTCCGCCACCCAGATGGGCAAGTCGCG
>JAIOPA010000351.1 GCA_021414165.1 Candidatus Eiseniibacteriota bacterium | reverse complement strand
TCGCGCGGCAGGCCCAGGAAGTCGATGTGGCGCGTGAACGCATCGCCCGGCACGGGCTCGCGCTCCCACGGCGCATGCCCACGGAACGGGTTCGGCACCACCCACACCTTGCCATCGCGATACGCCGCGCCCGCCTCGGTGCGTGGCCGCACCACGCCCGCGAACAACGTGCGGAACGGGCTCTCGAGCAGATCGACCCGCGGCGTGCCCGACACCGTGATGATGCGCTGCGCGACCGCCGTGACCACGTAGTGGTAGTCGAAGCCATCCTGCACGCGCGTGTCCACGAACCGGTAACGGCCCACCGGGTAGTGCCGGCGCTCGAACGCGATCGAGTCGAAGTCGACGGCCGTGTTCGTGATGCCGGCCAACGACTGCGCACCGAGCGTGGTGTCGGCCGAGAAGCTGGCCACCTGCTGCCAGCGCGACGCTGGCGGCATGAGTGACTCGCGCTGCCAATCATCGAGCCGGTAGAGCCGGTAGCCCCAGAACCGCCATGGCGCGCCCGGCACGATGCTGGCGTCGGCCAAGAGCTCGGGCAGGTTGTCCCACTCCACCGTGACGCGGCGATCGCCGGGCGTGGCGCGGAACAACGGCTGCGGCGGCGCGGGCGCCTGCACGAACCACGGCACGTTGGTGTCGTTTCCGCCACGGCCGGTGCACGCGTCGCAATCGAGATCGGTCCAGATGCAGCCCACACCGGCACGGTACGTGGCCTCGATGACCGTCTCGGGCGGCAGACCCGGCAGCGGCCGGTACGCGGGGTCGCGCGTGAACTTGGACGTGCAGTTGGGATCGTAGTTGAACACGATGCCCGGCGGCGGTTCGTAGCAGATCTCGTGACCGTTGATGCCCGAGAGGCCGTCCAGGTAGCTCACGGTGTTCGGCTTGTCGGCGATCAGGTTCACGTTGCTGCCGCGCCACGCGAGCCGCGCGGCCTGCACACCAGCCACCACACTGTCGGCGTTCTCGCCCGCGACCAACGCGACCGCGAACTGCACCGACTGCCCGGGCTCGAGCACGCGGAACGGCCCACACGACACGAGCACGGCATAGTCGCGGCCCTGATTGACGGGCGCCTGCGGGAACGTGCCCGACATGGCGGCGTAGCGCTCGCTGTCCAGGATCGGCGGCCCGCCCTGACTGGGCGGCAGCGCGGGCGAGAAGATGGCGTACGTGAACGTGGTGTCGCGCTGCGGCGCACGCGCAGAGGCGTTGGCCTCGCGCACACCCGGGAATGCGGTGTTGATGAACGATGCGAGCGGATCCGTGGTGTGCGACAGCCCCACCGCTGCGGCCCATGGCGCGCTCGAGGCGCCATCGACGTCGTGCAGCACGGGCCACTCGCCCTTGAGCGTGGTGAAGCACGACTTGGTCCAGATGGTGTTGAGCGTGGTGAAGCCCTCGGGGATCGTGACCGAGTCGCGCAGCATGGTGACGAAGTCGTCGATGTGCCCGCCACCGCCGCGGCGTTCGCGCGAATCCAGATCGGCGTAGAGCCCCAGCCGCACCTGGCGCAGCGTCTGCGAGCCATGGTTCGTGATCGTGAACTGCAGCCCCGCGACCTTGTCGTAGCCCGGGATCGTCCACGCGTGTGCTTCCTGCTGCACGGTGATCTCGAGCGGCCGGTGGCGCTCGCCGCTCTCGTAGGCGAACTCCACCGACTCCTTCTGGTCGTCGGTGTAGCGGCAGGCCGCGGTCTCCTGCGCGGGGAAGCGCAGGTCCTCGTCGACCTCGCCGTCGCCATCGTTGTCGAGGCCGTCCAGGAACTCCTCGTCGACGCGGCCATCGCCATCGTCGTCGAACACCGCGCGTGTGCCGCGATCGCCGGCATAGCGGCGGCGCACGACGTCGTTGGTGTCGAGCGTGGGACGGAACTCGAACATGGGGCCGCCCGACACACCGGCGGTGCCGTCCTCGCGGATCGCGCCCACCCACAACTCGGCGTGCTCCAGGCACTCGTGGCCCGAGCCCTTGGGGAACTCGAACGACGGATCGAACGACAGGCCCTTGTTGAAGAACGCGTTGCCGATCACGCCGATGTTCGTGATGCGCATGCCGAATCGGCCGGCATCGAGGATCGGACCGTCGTTCGCGATGTCCATGCGCGCGCGGGCCGCGCCCGCGACACACGCGAGCGCCAAAAGAGACGCGCCTGCGCGGCGAAGGAGCGCGCGCAGGCGCGATGATCCGGGAACGCTACTCGACACTGCGGGTCGTGGCCTCGAAGCCGAGCACGACCCATCCTGCGCCGCGCGACTGGAACGTGACGCGGAACGCATCCGAGCGCCCACGGAAGAACACCATCTCGGAAGACGTGGCCTCGGTGCCGGGGGCCGCGCGCCAACGCCCGAGCGCCGGGTCATGCCACTCGTAGCGGCGTGCGAACTCGTAGAGCGACGGATCTGCCGTGTAGCGCAACGCCTGATCGCGATCACCCGCCACCAGCGCAGCGATGAACGCCGTGAACGTGGCGTACGGCGACGGCACGATGTGGTCGTCGGTGCGCACGAAGCCCGCCGTGGTCCAGCGGAAGCGGCGCTCGTGATGCACGTGCGGACACGACGTGCAGTTCTCGTCGAAGAACGGGGTGGGCCGGTAGGTGCGCGTGACCAGCTCGCCGTCCTCGAACTGCCCGCTACCCGTGCCGCCGAGCGAATCCGGGCCGAGCGTCTGCGACAGGTCCCAACGCCCGCCGCGCGCGTGCCGCCAGGTGAGCAGCAGCGGCTGCTGGCCCGTGGCGGCCTTGCGGCCCCACAGCACCGCGACCTGCGAGCTGTCGCCCGCCGAGCCGTCGCTGAAGCTGCGTGTCATGGCGCCCAGCAGTCGCATGTTGCGGCCCTCGAGCGTCTGCAGCCGCACCTCGCCGCCCTCGCTCCAGAACAGGAACGGCCACGAGTTGCCCTCGACCTCGGTGCGCGAGAACAGGTTCACGACCGCCGTGCGCGCATCGCCCGCGACCTCGGCCGCGATGTTGAGCGAGTCGAGCAGCGTGCGGGCACGCTCGTCCCATGCCGCGCTCGGGTCCGCCTCGAGCCGCAGGCGCACGACCCGTGCGCTGATCGAGGCCGCCTGCTCCACATGCCCATCGCTCCACTGTTCCGCCGCCATGCGCGACAGGATCGAGAGCGAATCATTGCCCACGGCCAGGCTGTCGGCCGAGGCCGGCACCAGACGTGGTTTGCGATCGCAACCCGAACCCAGCACGGCGATGGCACCGAGCATGGCGCATACGAGCACTCGCAACAGAGCTTGCTTCACGGCCGATGTCCTCCCGTCGAATCCTTCGACACCGCGCGCGGCGCTTCGGGCCGCGGCGCTTCCTCGGCAACCACATCACGGATGAGCCAACGGCCACCCTGGAACGCGAAGTGAACGACCCAGCGGCGCACGCCGTTCACCCCGCGCACGCGCACGCCGTACCACTCCGGCCACGGCTGGCTCTCCTCCTGACGATCGACCACGAAACTACCTGCTGAACGCGTCTGTGCCCAACCGGCGGCCTCGATGAGCTCGAACATGTCGGAGCGCAGCAGCAGACCGCGGGCGCCCTCGCGGTCGCCGGCGCGCAGCAACGACACGAACGTGCGCAGCGTCTGGAGCGGGCCGCCCACGTAGCGGGCCTCGTGCGGGATGAAGCCGTTGCCGCGGTCGGTGAACAGCACCTCGCGCAGGATGGGCTGCACCGGCGCCTCGATCCGCATGATCGAGTCCGGCGGCGACGCCGAGTAGGCGACCAACTCGGGCAGACCAT
>JAIOPA010000311.1 GCA_021414165.1 Candidatus Eiseniibacteriota bacterium | reverse complement strand
TCGTGCCGATCGTGACCTCACTCACGCAGGGCTGGACGATGGGCTGGGCCAGCGCCCCGTACGATCCCGCGTGGGCCGACGCGCATCCGCGCCGCGCCGCGTTCATGTCGCTGGCGGGCCCGATGGGCAACCTGCTCATCGCGCTCACGGTGTTCGCGATCATCCAGGTGGGCCTGGCGTTCGGCGCGTTCGAAGCCCCTGCGCATGCCAGCGTGCAGCACCTGGTCGCCAACGCCATGCCGGCCGACCCGCTGCAGTTCGGCGACTTCCTCGCCGAGGGGCTGTCGGTACTGCTCGCGTTGAACGTACTGCTGTTGGTGTTCAACCTGCTGCCGCTGCCGCCGCTCGATGGCGCCTCGGTGCTCACGTTGGTGTTGCCCGCCAACACGGCGCGCCGGCTGCGTGTCACGGTGGGCTCGCCGGGGTTCGCGTTCGTGGGCATCCTGGCCGCGTGGCAGCTGTTCCCGTCGCTCGCCGCGCCGATCATGGCGGTGCTGGTGCGCGTGCTGTACCCCACGCACTAGACCCCACCACGCTTGCGGCGAGGCGGTGCGAAAGCGCATCTTGCGCGCATGCGCCGCCCTCATCTTTATGTGCAGGTCCTCGCTGCGATCGCCATTGGTATCGCGTTGGGGCACTTCCGCCCCGAGCTGGCGGTTGAACTCAAGCCGCTCGGCGATGGGTTCATCAAGCTCATCAAGATGCTGGTGGCCCCGATCGTGTTCTGCACGCTCGTCTCGGGCCTCGCCGGCATGCAGGACCTCAAGAAGGTCGGCCGTGTGGGCGGCAAGGCGCTCCTGTACTTCGAGGTCGTGTCCACCTTCGCGCTGGCGATCGGTCTGGTCGTGGCGCACCTGATCAAGCCCGGCGCGGGCTTCCACGTGGATCCCGCCACGCTCGACGCCAGCAAGATCAGCGAGTACACGCAGCGTGCACACGGCGGCTCGTGGAGCGAGTTCCTGCTGGGACTCATCCCCGCCACGCTCATCGATCCATTCGCACACGGCGACATCCTGCAGGTCTTGCTGCTGTCGCTGCTGTTCGGATTCGCGCTCATGCGCATAGGGCCCGCAGGGCAGCGGCTCGCGCACGGCATCGATCTCGTGGGCAAGGCCGTGTTCGCGGTGGCCAACCTCATCATGAAGCTCGCCCCCGTGGGCGCGTTCGGCGCCATGGCGTTCACGGTGGGCCGCTACGGGCTCGCCTCGCTGGCGCCCATGGCGAAGTTGATCGCCAGCGTGTACCTGACGAGCGCGCTGTTCATCTCCATCGTGTTGGGGCTCATCGCGCGCGCGGCTGGCTTCAGCCTGTTCAAGCTGCTCCGGCATCTGAAAGATGAGCTGCTCGTGGTGCTCGCCACCAGTTCGTCCGAGAGCGCGTTGCCGCGGCTCATGCAGAAGCTCGAGGGCCTGGGCTGCTCGCGGCCGGTGGTCGGGCTCGTGGTGCCGACCGGCTACTCGTTCAATCTGGACGGCACCAACATCTACATGACCATGGCCGCGCTGTTCATCGCGCAGGCCACCGACACGCCACTCACGCTCACACAGCAGCTCACGCTGCTCGCCGTGGCCATGCTCACGTCCAAGGGTGCGAGCGGTATCACCGGCGCGGGCTTCGTGACGCTGGCCGCGACGCTCGCGGTGGTCCCGAGCATCCCGGTGGCCGGCATGACGCTCATCCTGGGCATCGACCGGTTCATGAGCGAGTGCCGTGCGCTCACCAACTTCATCGGCAACGCGGTCGCCACCATCGTGGTGTCGCGCTGGGAAGGCGAGCTGGACCGCGACAAGCTCGCCGCCGGACTGGCCGCGCCCGCGCCGCACGTGGCCGCCACGCCGCACGCGCAAGCGAGCGACTAAGCAGCGCTTCGCACTTGCATCGCGCCCATGCCGCGCGCATCATGCCGTTCGTCCGTTCGGGGTGGCCTGCGGAATCGCCGCTTGGCCTGAGATCAAACCCGTCGAACCTGAACTGGTTGAGACCAGCGTAGGGAAACGGCGAAGACACCGGCTCTTCTCGTGGCGCCCGCGTCTTCCCTGCCGTCCCCTTCGTGGATGCGCAGGCCCTGCAAGGCGCGCGCATCCGGGAAGGCGTCGTGTCGTTGCACTTCGAACACTCCGCGCTCGATGGCGCGATCCTGTTGCTCTACTTCGCGGGCTTGGCGCTCGTGTGGCTGCGTGCGTTCGGCGCGCGGCCCTCGGCCGAGGACTACCTCGTGGCCGGCCGCCGCGTGACGCTGCCGGCGTTCATCGCCACGCTCGTCGCCACGTGGTACGGCGGCATCCTGGGCGTGGGCGAGTACACGTGGCGCTACGGCATCGCCAACTGGTTGGTGTTCGGCGTGCCCTACTACCTGGGCGCGGCGTTGTTCGCGGTGTTCCTGGCCAAGCGCGCCCGCAAGAGCGAGCTGCTGTCGTTGCCCGATGTGTTCGAGCGCGCGTACGGCAAGCGCGCGGCCGTCGTGGGTGCCGCGGCCGTGTTCGTGAACGCCGCACCCGCGGCCTATGTGCTCATGCTGGGCACGCTGTTCGCGTCCATCTTCGGCGGCGTGAACGCGGTGTGGGTCGTGGCCGCGGCGGTGCTGAGCGTGTTCTACGTCGATCGCGGCGGCCTGCGCACGGTGATCTTCACCGATCAGATCCAGTGCGCGCTCATGTACGGCGGCTTCGCGATCCTGTGCGGGTTCCTGTTCGCACAGCATGGCGGGCTCGAGTTCCTGGCGCCGCGCGTGCCCGCGACGCACTGGGTCTGGCACGGCGGCAATGGCGTGGGCGCCATCCTCGTGTGGTACGTGATCGCGCTGGGCACCATGGTGGATCCGGCGTTCTGGCAGCGTGCCTATGCCGCACGCGATCCGCAGGTGGCGCGCAACGGCGTGCTGTGGTCTATCGCGTTCTGGGTGGTGTTCGACCTCATGACCACCACGTGCGGGCTCTACGCGCGCGCGCTCTTGCCCGATCTGGCCGACCCGGTCATGGCATTCCCGCGGCTCGCCGATCTCACGCTGCCGCCCATCGCATGGGGCCTGTTCCAGCTGGGCATGATCGCCACGGTCATGAGCACGATCGATTCGTACGCGTTCATCGCCGCCACCACCGTGGGCCGCGATCTCGTGTGGCGCCTGCGCGGCGGCGATGCCTCGCGCATCCCGGTGTGGTCGCGCTATGGGCTGTGGGGTGCGACGGCGTTCGCCACCGCACTCGCGCTCGCGCGCCCGAGCGTCGTGGCGCTGTGGCACGACCTCGGCTCCATCGTCACGCCCACGCTGTTGCTGCCCGTGCTGCTCGCCTCGCGCCCGGCGTTACGTCCCGGCCCGCGCGGCGCGCTGCTCGTGATGTTGGCGCCCGCGGCCGTCACGTTGGGCTGGGTGTTGTGGAAGAACCAACCTGTTGCGAACGGGGCCTATCCGTTGGGCCTTGAACCGATCTATGCCGGACTCGCCACCTCGCTCATCGCGTGGGGCGTGTCGCGGGTCATCCCCGAGGAGCCGCTTCATGCGTAGCTGTCTGTTGCTGTCGATCCTGTTCGCCGCGGCCGTGGCCGGCCCTGCACGCGCGCAATCCCCCGACACCCTCGATCGCGTCGTCCCCATGCGACCGGTCGAGGTGAGCACGTCCCGCGCAGGAGCCCGGCCCACGGTCGCGGTCTCGCGGCTCACGCGCGACGCACTGGTGCGCACCAACTGTGGCCAGGACACGCCCATGGCACTCGCCGCGCAGCCCGGCGTGTTCGCGTACTCCGACGCCGGCAACGGCATCGGCTACTCGTACCTCACGCTGCGTGGCTTCCCGCAGCGCCGCGTGTCGGTGCTGGTGAACGGCGTGCCGTTGAACGATCCCGAATCGCACGAGGTGTACTGGATCGATCATCCCGATCTCTTGAGCGCCACGAGCGAGGTGCAGGTGCAGCGCGGCGTCGGTCCCGCGCTCTATGGCGCGGCGTCGCTCGGCGGCAGCGTGAACGTGGAGACCGGGCCCATGCTGGGCGCGCCGCACGCCAGCATCACCAGTGGCGCGGGCTCATGGGGCACGCGGCGGTTGGTGGTCGAGGGTGGCTCGGGCCCTCTGGCGAACGGCTGGAACCTGTAC
>JAIOPA010000310.1 GCA_021414165.1 Candidatus Eiseniibacteriota bacterium | reverse complement strand
CGCTCCTTGGGCACACGGGCCACCTCGGCATCCACGAACCCGGGCGAGAAGTCCGAGGCGCGATCGCCCACCGGCGCCATGACGCCGCCGATGAAGCGCGCCGCCCACTGGCCGCCCCGGGCGCGTGGCGAATACCACATGGAGCTGAACTGCAGCTTCTCGTAGCTGCTCGCGCCGCGCAGCGGACCGCCCGAGATCTCGCCCACCAGCGTCTGCAGCGAGCCGCGGTTGGGCGTGACGCGGTCGTCACGGGTGTCGCGGAACAGCGACAGCGCCACGCCATTGTCGTAGTAGCTCGGCAACACCTGCGCCAGCGAGTCGCGCGTGGAGTCCGCGGTCTCCAGGAAGATGTCGTAGCTCTGGTGCACGAGCGCACTGTGGCCCACGAGACTGCTTCGGAAGATGCGCGAGAACTCCCGCAGCAGGCCCAGCTCGACGCCACGCGAATCGCGGCGATGCAAGAAGCGCGAGTCGCGGTCGTCGCTCGTCTGCTCGTAGAACAGCGACGCGCGGCCCTGGAGCCGCAGGCCCAACAACCACGGCTCCACGAGATCGGCACTGGTGCGCACCGTGCGCACGCGCAGCACCTGCACGTCGCTCTGCGAGTCGCGGCGCTGGCGATCGAGCGCGAACTCGCCGTTCAGCGAGCCATTGAGCGCCTTGTGATCGAGGTTGCAGTGCCCCCACGCGCCGGTGGCGCGGAACAGCTCGGCCGAGCTGAAGCCCACGCCCAGGTCGATCCAGCGCGGCCGCCGCTCGGCGACGCGCAGTTGCAGATCGATCACCGAGTCCATGACGTCGGCGATGCTCGAGACCTGCACCTGGCTGTAGAGCCCGGTGTCGTAGAGCCGCTGCACCGACTGCTCCAGACGGCTGCGGCGATAGAAGTCGCCCGGACGCAGCAACAGCTCACGACGCGCCAGTTGCTCGCGCAGCGTGCCGCTCGACTCGTAGTCGATGCGTCCGATGCGATAGCGCGGGCCCTCGTGGATGTCGTAGCGCACGTTCACGGCCATGGGATCCGCGGCGCCACGCTCGGCGCTCGCCAGCGTGTGCGGCCGATAGCCCCGCTCCTGGTACAACGTGCTCACACGAACCGTATCGAGTGAGAGGAATGCCGGGTCGAACGGCTGCTTGCGCTGGGCCAGCAGCACGCGCTCGACCTCGCGCTCATGGAACACCGTCACGCCCTGCACATCGAGCGTAGCGATGCGCGAACGCTGCCCCTCGTCGATCACGAACACGACGCGTGCGGCCTCGGGGTCGCGCGTGGATTCCAGGACCCAGTGCGCGCGCGCATCGAGGAAGCCGTAGTGCCGGTAGAGCGCGGCGATCGATGCGGTGTCGGCGCGCAGGTAGTCCATGCGCAGCGAGGGACGCTCGCGCCACGGCAACCGGCCCGGGCGATGCGTCTTGAGGTTGGCCGCCTTGAGTTCGCGGCGCCCCAAGTGATGCATGCCCTGGAAGCGCACGCCCGAGATCACGCGGAGCTGGTCGGGCAACTCGGATTGCGCCAGGGCGGGCCGCGCCTGCAGCCCCGACAGCGCGAGAACGGCGCATAGCAGCCCCACGAGCCCTGCGGCGCTCGCGCTGCGGCGGACCGCCGGGCCATGGGCCAGAGGTCCGCCGCAGCTGGAACCGGGACTCGGGCTAATGCGGCGTGGGCGCAACCGTGGTCGTCTCCCGGGGAGCCTGCTCGACGGCGCGCATGCGCAGGAACGGACGCAGGATGTCCTGCGACATGATGAAGATGAACAACGTACCCACGAACACCAGGCCGACCTTCTGGAAGTTCATGTACGTGCGGCCCGACACCTGACGGCGGCGGATGCCCTCGATGAGCGCGAGCGTGATATGGCCGCCATCGAGCAGCGGGATCGGCAGCAGATTGAACGACATGATCGCGAGATTGATCATGGCGAGGAATCCGAGGAAGGCGTCGAGGCCCTGCTCGGCCGACTCGCGCGCCATCTGCCCGATGAACACCGGACCACCCACCGCCGAGCTGTAGTAGAGCGGGCGCGTGATCGTGAGCCACATGTTCTTGTACACCATGACCACCATGTCGCCGGTCGAGCGGAACGCGCCCGGCACGGCCTCGGCGAGCGAGTAGCGCTGCTTGTACGTGAGCTCGCGCGGGGCGGCGATGCCGATGGTGCCGTCGGGGCTGTCGGGGTGCTCGGGGTCGGCGCGCATGGGCGTGATGGCGAGATCGAACGGCTTGCCATCGCGCTCGAGCGTGAACACGACCTTCTGGTCGGCGCGGCCTTTCAGCGATTCGCGGATCTCGTGGAACCACTGCACCGGCTTGCCGTCGACCGCCAGGATGCGATCGCCCGCCTTGAGCCCTGCGCGGTACGCCGGCATGCCCGGTGCGACACCACCGGCGATGGCCTGCGGCAGCCCCTTGGGCTCGAGCTCGCGCAGCCACTGCGTGGCCTCGCCCGCCGGCACCGTGACCTGCACCGGCTGGCCCGCGCGCTCGACACCCACCGTGAGCGCGCCCTTGGCATCGCTCGACGTGAAGTGATCGTACAGCTCATGCCAGCGCGTGACCCCGGCGCCACCGATATGCGTGATCTGATCGTCGGGACGCAGGCCCGCAGCGTAAGGCTTGCTCTGCGGCGCGAGATCGCCGAGCACCGTGGCGAAGTCGGGCTGCGACACACCGATCAGCAACGTGATCACCACCACGAAGTAACACGTGATGAGATTCGCGAGCGGCCCCGCGACGGCGATGATGATGCGGCCGTACCACGGATGCGTGAGGAACTGCTCGGGTCCGCCCTTCGGCAGGCTGCCGTCGTCCTGGAGCGAGTCACCCGCCATCTGGACGAAGCCGCCGAGGGGGATCCACGACAGGCAGTAACGCGTTCCGCCGTGCGTGAACCCGATCATCTCGGGGCCCATGCCGAGCGAGAACTTGATGACCGTGACCTTGCGCCACTTGGCCGCGAGGAAGTGGCCGAGCTCATGGAAGAAGATGACGATCCCGAGCAACGGGATCACCGGCCAGAAGCTCAAGATGGACTGGAGCGGATTCAAGGCCACGACTCCTCCCTGGACTGTCGTTGGAACGCGAAGCTACCTGCGTGAGTCCTTGAGCGTCAAGGACTTGCCCCTGCTTATCGGCCTCAATGTAGAGCGGCTTTCGTCCCGATTCGACCGGGAGTCGTCAAGCCTGCTGGACGCGGCCTGCCAGCCCCCCCGAAAGCACGTCGTCATACATCGCCAGCGTGCGTTCTGCCGTGTTGGCGATCCCGAATGCCTCGACCGTGCGGTGCCCGCCCGCGACCCACGCCGCGCGCCGATCGGGGTGCTGCAGTGCCTCCACCACCCCGGCGGCCACGAGCGTGGGGTCGAGCCCGTGCACCAGCCGCCCCGACACGCCATCGTGCACCACCTCGGGCACGCCCCCCACGGCGGTGGCCACGATGGGTACCCCGAGCACCTGGGCGTCCAGGAGCGACGTGCACAGGCCCTCCAGATGGCTCGACAGCAGGAACACCGTGAACTGCCGCATGAGCGCGCGCGGCTCGGGGTGGAACCCGGGCATGTGCACGTGGCGCTCGAGCCCGAGTTCGGCGCGACGGCGCTCGAGCGCGGGGCGGCACTCGCCCTCACCGAGCCAGACGAAGTGCGCATCGGGCACGGCGCGCAGCACCGCGGGCACCGATTCCAGAGCCAGCATGTGGTCCTTGTGCGGGGCCAGCGAGGCCACGGTACCCACCACCGGCGCACCGGGCGGGATCCCGAGCCACGCGCGCAGGTCGGGCACGACGCGCTCTCCATGCGCGCGCACCTCGGCGAAGTCGACCCCGCTCGGCACCAGTGCCAACTGCGAGTCGGGCACGCCCGAGGCGAGCATGGCGGCGCGCACACCCAGACTGATGCACACGTAGCGGTCGACCGGCATGGCGTACTTGAGCGCGCTGAACGGATTCGTGCGCACCTTGAAGTCGACGCGCCGCGCCACGAACACCGCCGGCACGCCCGCCGCGCGCGCTGCAGGTACGCCGATGGCGTGCGCATGTGCGCTGTGCGCGTGCGCCACCTGCGGCGCGAACTCCGCCAGCACGCGCGTGGCATGGCCGAACGCGAACAGGTCGAGCTCGCCGTGCGCATCCCAACGCGTGGTGGCGAAGCCCTCGGCGATGGCGCGATCGAGCAAGGGCCCGGGTGGCGCGAGCAGGTGCTGCTCGTGGCCGCGCGTGCGCAGCTCGCGCATGAGCAACAGGACCTGCGCCTGTCCGCCGCGCCACGTGCGGCCGGTATCCAGGTGCGCGATGCGCACTACGACCGCATCCCGGGCGCGAGCCCTGCGAGCGCTTCGGTCAACTGCGCGCCCACGGCTTCCGGGCTGCCCGTCGCGCGGGCGCGCGCCTGCCCCGCGGCACCTAATGCCGCGCGCCGCTCGCTCGAGGCGATGAGCGTGCGCAGCGCCTCGGCCAGCGCCGGTGCGTCACCGCGCGGCACGAGCATCAGGTCGCGGCCATCCTCGAACACCTCGCGCGG
>JAIOPA010000309.1 GCA_021414165.1 Candidatus Eiseniibacteriota bacterium | reverse complement strand
ATCATGATCGAACGACGCTCGAGGACCAGCCGATGACGAACGAGGATCGCTCACTCTCCGAGATGCACAAGTCCGTGCACGTGCCGCGCACGCGCAACTGGTTCCGACGGTTGCTCGCGTTCGCCGGACCGGCCTATCTGGTGTCGGTGGGCTACATGGACCAGGGCAACTGGGCAACCGACCTCGCGGGTGGTGCCAAGTTCGGCTACCAGCTCGTGTGGGTGTTGCTCATGAGCAACCTCATGGCCGTGCTGCTGCAGACGCTGTCGGCGCGGCTCGGCGTGGTCACCGGACGCGATCTGGCGCAGGCCTGCCGCGACTTCTATCCGCGCTTCCTCGTGTGGCCGCTCTGGATCCTGTGCGAGATCGCCATCGTGGCGTGTGACCTCGCCGAGGTGCTGGGCGCAGCGATCGGTCTACAGCTCCTGTTCGGGATCCCGCTGATCGTGGGTGTGATCATCACCGTGCTCGACGTGTTCCTGCTCCTCGCGCTGTCGCACTACGGCATCCGCCGGCTCGAGGCGTTCATCATCACGCTCGTGGCCACCATCGGCGGTTGCTTCGCCATCCAGATGTTGCTGTCGAACCCGGACTACGGCGCGATCCTCGCTCACTTCGTGCCGCGCGATCACGAAGGCCAGCCTTCGCTGTTCGGCCGTTCCATGGAGGGTTCGCCCACCGTGCTCGGCCTGCACGGCGAGTCGTTGTTCATCGCCATGGGCATCCTGGGTGCCACGGTGATGCCGCATAACCTCTACCTGCACAGCGCGCTCGTGCAGAGCCGCGACGTCGAGGCCACGGCGGCCGGCCGGCGCGACGCGTGCAAGCTCAACCTGGTCGACTCCGCGATCGCGCTGAATGCCGCCCTGTTCGTGAACCTCGCGATCCTGGTGCTCGCGGCCGCGGCGTTCCATCGCTACGGCTTCCACGAGGTGGGGAGCCTGCGCGAGGCCCACCGGCTGCTGTCGCCGCTACTCGGCAGCACGCTCGCGCCCACGTTGTTCGCGATCGCACTGCTGTGCGCAGGGCAGGCCAGCACGGTCACGGGCACGCTCGCGGGTCAGATCGTCATGGAGGGATTCCTGCGCGTGCGTGTGCGGCCGTGGCTCCGCCGCTTGGTGAGCCGCGGTCTCGCGATCATCCCCGCGGTCGCGGTGATCCTCTGGAAGGGCGAGTCCGGCGTCGATGAACTGCTGGTGCTCTCGCAGGTCGCGCTGTCGTTGCAGTTGTCGTTCGCGGTGGTGCCGCTCATCACGTTCACCAGCGACCGCCGCCGCATGGGCGCGTTCGTGAATCCGTGGTGGGTGCAGATCCTGGCCATCATCGTGGCCGCGCTCATCATGGGGCTCAACGCCAAGCTCGCGATCGACGTGATCAGCGGGTGGGTCGCGCAGGCGGGCAGCGGTTGGTGGGTGTGGGGCATCGTGATCCCGCTCTCGGTGGGCATGGGTGCGCTGCTGCTCTACCTGGTGGCACTGCCGCTGTTCTCGCGTCCTCAGGCCGAGCCCGTGGCCGCCGGCACCGTGCCGGTCACGGCGGGCTCGCGCGGCGTGCGCGGCTCGGGTGTCGATCTGGATCCGGAGCCGTTGCGCTGGCACTCGGGCAACTACCGCCGCATCGCCGTGGCGGTCGAACTGGCCGAGGCCGACGACAACATCCTGCAGTTCCTGCTGCGCGCGCACCTGGCCAAGGATGTCGAACTGGTATTCGTGCACGTGGCCGAGAGCGCGGCCAGCCGTTGGCTGGGCGAGCGCAGCCACGACAGCGAGAGCCGCGAGGACCTGCACGCGCTCGAGGGGCTGGCGCGCGAGTTCACCGATATCGGCACGCGTACCGCGGTGCGACTGGGCCATGGCGATCCTGCGCGTGAGATCGCACGCATCGTCAAGGAAGAGCGCGCCGACCTGCTCATCACCGGTTCGCACGGCCACAGCGGGCTCTCCGACGTGGTGTTCGGCGCCACGGTCTCGAGCGTGCGGCATCTGGTCACCTGCCCGATCCTCACCGTGCCGCCGCGCCGGAGTAAATGAGCGAGCCGTTCACGCCCGGCCGCCGCGGCACGCTCGCGGCGGTCTGGG
>JAIOPA010000308.1 GCA_021414165.1 Candidatus Eiseniibacteriota bacterium | reverse complement strand
GTGTCCTCGGACACGCACTGATGCACCATCTGCTCCAAGGGCGTGCGCGCACGCTCGGCGCAGCGGAAGCGCAGATCGTCATCGTGGAACGACGACCACACCGAGACGATCTTGAGCCGCTCGGTGGCGTAGCTCTCGGTGAGAAAGGCGAATGTCGGCGCTGCGCTCATCGAAGACTCCTCCGTGAGTGACGACAAGGCTCAGGCGCTTCGCGCGGGGCGCAAAGCCTCGTAGAGCGTCTCGGGTGCGATATCGGCGCCGTTCGGCCACGACACGGTACCGCCGTCCAGCTCGAAGTGGCGGAAGTATGCCTCGTCGCGCAGCGGCTCGAATACCGGGCCCACCAGCCAGGGCGTGAAATCGACTCGACCACTGGCACCGTCTGCGAACGTCACATGGATGCAGTGTCCGTGCTCGTACTCCGCACGCACCACGCAGGGGATGTCGCTCATGCCTTACTCCAGCGGAGGGATCGGCCTCAGAGGCTGGCCCTCGAGGGCGCGCAGCCAGTTGGCCTCTAGTTCTTCTCGATGGCGCAACGCCCAGAGCCTCACGAGCCTCTCCGCTCTCGAGGATCCCAGGCCACCGCGGATCACGTCGCCATCGAGTCCGAAAGCAGCGTGGCGCCCCGCGTACTCCGCATGGAAGTGCGCAGGCGCATGCTCGCGATAGTACATCCGCACGACGATCCCGAAGAACGCAGAAAGTACCGGCATGCCGGCCCCTGCGGGGGCGGGTGGTCCGGGGGCGTGGGAGGCTACGAGTTCATGCTCTCCAGGAACTTCTTGTTCGTCTTGGAGTCGCTCATCTTGTTGGTCAGGAACTCCATGGCCTCGACCGAGTTCAGCTCGCTCAGGAACTTGCGCAGCACCCAGATGCGGTGCAGCACGTCGCCCGCGTAGAGCAGCTCTTCCTTGCGGGTTCCCGAACGATTGATGTCGATGGCCGGGAAGATGCGCTTGTCGGCGATCTTGCGGTCGAGCACCAACTCGGAGTTACCGGTGCCCTTGAACTCCTCGAAGATCACCTCGTCCATACGAGAGCCGGTCTCGATGAGCGCGGTCGCGATGATGGTGAGCGAGCCGCCGCCCTCGATGTTGCGCGCGCTGCCGAAGAAGCGCTTGGGACGCTGCAGCGCGTTCGCGTCGACACCGCCCGACAGGATCTTGCCCGAGTGCGGCACGACCGCGTTGTGCGCACGCGCTAGCCGCGTGATCGAGTCCAGCAGGATCACCACGTCGCGGCCGTGCTCCACCAGACGCTTGGCCTTCTCGATGACCATCTCGGCCACCTGCACGTGGCGCTCGGCCGGTTCGTCGAACGTGCTCGAGACCACCTCACCCTTGACCGAGCGCGCCATGTCGGTGACTTCCTCGGGGCGCTCGTCGATGAGCAACACGATCAAGATGACTTCCGGGTGGTTCTCGGCGATCGCGTTGGCCAGCTTCTGCATGAGCACGGTCTTGCCGGCCTTGGGCGGCGCGGTGATGAGCGCGCGCTGGCCCTTACCAATGGGTGCCACCAGATCGATGATGCGCGCCTCCATGCAACGGTCGCGCGTCTCCAGATTGAGCTTCTCGATCGGATAGAACGGCGTGAGGTTGTCGAACAGGATCTTGCCCTTGGACGTCTCGGGGCTCTCCAGGTTGATCGCCTCGACGCGCAGCAGCGCGAAGTAGCGCTCGCCCTCCTTGGGCGGCCGCACCTGGCCGCTCACCGTGTCGCCCGTGTGCAGGTCGAAGCGCTTGATCTGCGACGGCGACACATAGATGTCGTCGGGCCCCGGCCGGTCGTTGTAGGCCGGCGAACGCAGGAAGCCGTAGCCCTCGGGCAGGATCTCGAGCACACCCTCGGCGAAGATCAGGCCGCTCTTCTCGGTCTGGGCCTCGAGCACCTTGAAGATCAGCTCCTGCTTGCGCAGGCCACTCGTGCCCTGGATCTCGAGCTCGTTCGCCAACGCGAGCAGCTCGGCCATGGTCTTGGCCTTCAGGCGCTGCAGATCGAGCGTCTCGGCGGACGGCGCGGCGTCGGTGGCAGCGGCTGCAGGCGGCGCGGTGATCTCTTCCATGGTGGGGTTCGCCTTCTGGCGTCGGCGCGGGAGTCGCGGGCGGTCCGGCTCGAGGAGCAGGCCGCAGCGGCGCGGGGCCGGCGGGCGGGACGTTGCGTCCCAGGTGCGTGGGTGGGATGGGAGATGCGGCCCGGTGGCCGGGACGCGGCGACGCGAGGATCCTCGGGAAAGCAGACGAGACGCCGGAGAGGCCTCCGGAGCGGCGGTGCAGCGAGCTGGGATGTGGTGGGATCTTGGAAGCCGGCACGAGGCAGGTGGCCGGTGTGCCGCCGAGGGCGGGCGGCCCGGGCGGGCCGCGCGTGGCGACCCTTGAAATTTAGGGGCCCACAGCAAGGGGTGTCAAGACTCTGGAATCGTGCCAGCGTGGGTTATTTGCGCCGGTGTTCCCGGGCTACACAGCGACTGCTCCTGCCGTGCAGATTGGTCCCCGCGAGCGGGCACTTCGCGGCGGGGTCGGTGGGCCATGGCGCGCAATGGGCGGCTTCCGGGGCCACTCCCGGGGTCGTGCCTGCGTTGCCGGTGGCGCGCGACGGGTACCAGCGGCATGGCACCGAGGTTGCACAGTCCTCTGGGTGCGGTACCCCGGGGGCTGCGTCCCACCATCCGAGCCTGCCATCTCCAGCGCGGCTCACGGGTCCGTGATGTGTTCCGGCGCTGCGGCCGAGAGCCGCGGCGCCGGTTCTGTTTCGTGCGGTGGTCACGCTCGCGCTATGCTCATGGGGTCCGCGCCGTATGCGCGCGGGCTCCCGCCGGGACCCGCTGCCCGGCTCGCCGCGAACCCGACTCCCCCCGAGCCCATGCCCACCACGCCGAACCCCGCGGGCGTACCTGCCCCCGCCTCGTTCATCGCCGCAGCCCGCGCCGCACTCGAGCGCACGCCCGACGGCGTCGATCCGTGGTTCCATCGCTACCTGGGTGAGCACCTGCTCGACGATGGCATGCTGCGCACGTGGGTGCGCGCCAAGCAGCAGCTCATGGACCTGGTGGGCGGCGTGCAGGGCAAGGTCGTGGTCGATGGTGGCTCGGGCTTCGGCATGGTGTCGAACCTGCTGGCCGCCTGGGGCGCCGAGCGCGTGTGGTCGGTCGAGGTGCACGAGCCCATGGTGCGTTCGCACATGCTCGTGAACCGCGAGCACTTCCCCGACTTCGCCACGCGCGTGATCCCGGTACGCGGCGATGTGGCGCACCTGCCGCTGCGCACCGGCAGCGCCGACCTGGTCATGAGCATCGAGGCGATCTCGCACTACTACGACGTGGATCACTTCCTCGATGAATGCGCGCGGGTCTTGAAGCCCGGCGGCCACGTGGTGATCTCGGACGGCAACAACGGCGCCAACCCCGCCACGCGCACGCACACCGAAGAACTCTGGGAGCGTTTCGAGCATGGCCCCATGGGCATGTTCGGCGATCACGAGGTGCCGGAGCCCATGGTGTCGCGGCGCGAGCGCGTGATCCGCGAACGCTTCCCCGCGCTGGCGCCCGAGGTGGTGAGCGCGCTGGCCGAGCGCACGTCGGGCATGGACCGCGCGCAGATCCACGAGGTCGTGGGCGCGCATCTGGCGGGCGGCCCGGCGCCGGACTCGCGGTATCACCGCGGCCAATGCCCGCGCGAGCCCGAGTGGGGCTATTACCTCGAGCAGTTGTTCGATCCGCGCGACCTGGCCGCGCGGCTCGAGAAGCGCGGCTTCGAGGCACGCGCGCTGCCGCATTTCGGCGGCGCGGCGAACGACCTGGTGAACACGGTCAACTCGGTCCTGCGCGCGTTCCCCACGTTCCGCTGGGCACGCGCCTACCGCGTGGCGGCGCGCAAGAAGTAGCGCACGCGCTGGGTGCGGCTTCGGCCGCGCTCGGGAGCCCGACGCACCCTCTTGCAACCTTTTGGGGGCGTCGCACTGTCATACTGACCAGAATGCTGTTCTGGTCATGATGGAGGTTCCCGATGCCCCAGCAACCGATCGACCCCGGCGCACGCGAGCGATTGCTCGATGCCGCCGATCACCTGCTCGCCACGCGTGGCTTCCGCCACATGACCGTGGCTGCCGTGGCGGCACGCGCCAACGTGGGCAAGGGCAGCGTGTACCTGCACTTCGCCAGCAAGGACGAGCTGGCGCTGGGCTGCCTCGATCGCATGGCCGAGCGCGTGTCGGCACGGCTGCAGGCGATCGCCGAGGGCCCCGGCACACCGCAGGCGCGCGTGCGCGCCATGCTCGCGGCACGCGTGCTGGAGCGCTTCGACTACGCGCGCCGCCATGCACCGAGCATCGACCAGAAGCTCGCGGTCATGCGCCAGAGCACTTCGCCGCCGAGGCCGAGTGCCTGGCGCGCGTGATCGCCGCGGGGCGCCTGCACCCGCGGCCGCAAGAGGCCGCGCATGCGCTCGTGCTCGCCACCAATGCGCTGCTGCCCTACAGCCTGAGCGTGCGCGAACTCGGCCAGCGCAACGCGCTCACCGCCCGGCTCGAGCCGCTGCTCGACCTGCTCATCCAGGCCCTCGGCACGCCCGTGACCCGCCCCGCACGCCGCCCCCACCCCGCCCTGCCCCGCGTGACCGCCCCAAGGCGCCGCGCCACCGCTGTTCCCCGAAGAAGCTCCTGACGGAGAAGCTCATGACCACGCCACGCCATTGGATCCTGCCGCTGCTCGCGCTGCTCCTTGCTGCACCCGCCCACGCCCAGTTCGCACCCGGCGGCCCCGACGATCCCGACACGCCGATCGATGCCGCCACGCGCGCCGCGGTGGTGGAGTCGCTGGCCGTGCAGGTGCAACGCCACTACATCTTCGCCGACAAGGGCGCCGAGTTGGCGCGCGCACTGCGCAAGCGCGCCGCGGGCAAGCAGTACGACCGCATCACGAGCAGCAAGGAGCTGGCCGACACGCTCACCGCGCACATGCAGGCCACCACGCATGACCTGCACATGCGCGTGCACTACCGCCACGAGCCGCTGCCCGTGCTCAAACCACACGAGCCCTCGGCCGACGAGATCCGCATGCAGACCGACTTCGAGCGGCTGCGGAACTTCGGGTTCGAGTCGGTGCAGCGCTTGCCGGGTAACGTGGGCCTGCTGGACCTGCGCAGCTTCTCGAGTCTGCCCGAGGCGCACGAGCGCGCCACGGTGGCCATGAGCTTCCTGGGCAACTGCGATGCGCTCATCGTGGACCTGCGCCGCAACGGCGGCGGCGATCCGGCCATGATCGCCACGTTGCTGTCGTACCTGGTCGCCCCCGGCGACCGGCTGCTGTTCAACACGTTCGAGCAGCGCGGCGAGACCACGCTGCGGCAGTTCTACACGTCACCGTTCGTGCCGGGGCCGCGGCTCAACGGCAAACCCGTCTACGTGCTCACGAGCCCGTTCACGGGTTCAGCCGCCGAGGAGTTCAGCTACGACATCCAGACGCACCAGTTGGGCCGCACGGTCGGCGGCACCACGGCCGGGGCCGCGAACCCCGGCGAGATGCACCGGCTCTCGGAGCACATGGCCGCGTTCATCGCCGACGGACGGGCCGTGAACCCGATCACCAAGACCAACTGGGAGGGCGTGGGGGTCAAGCCCGACGTGGCCGTGCCGCCGCACACGGCACTGCGCGAGGCGCTGGTGCTGGCCATTCAAGACCTGCTGCAGAAGCCGCGCTCGGACGAGCACAAGGCGTTCCTGCAGAGGGCGTTGAACGCCGCCAAGCAGCGGGCCGACGACCCCGCCTCGGACTACGAACGGCCCCGCCGGCGCAGCTAGCCCGGCAGGGCCCACCCGGGGATGGTGTCGGGGGACGCCTCCCCGGGAAAAACTCGACGCGGGGTGTATCACCGGGGGAAACGCCCCACCTGTGAGTATGGAAGGGAGCTCTCGCGAAGACCTGCGACCGAGTGGGAGCCTCCGACCAGCAACTCAGGGGCCGCAGCCACACGCGACCCCGGACGATGCGACAGGACCTCTGGGTCTCTCGATCGTGATCGCCCTCCGCGTTTGTGCCCTACCTCGGGACGGGAGGCCGTGAGCATCGGTTCGCCTGGTGAATCTGCGCGCTGCGTCTCTGGAAGTGCGAAGGCCATCCTCGCCAAGAGAGGGTGGCCTGTTCGCATCTCTGGGCAGCGGGCTACTTGGCGCGCTTGTCGAGCTTGATGCGCACGCGCACGACCGCGGGCTCGGCGCGGCAGTTGTCCGGCAGCCGCTCGGGACCGACCAGCGCCGACAGCGTGTCGTGCTTGCCGTCGATACGCACGGCCGCCAACGCGATGGTGTCCAGGGCCAGCAGCGCCTGCTCGGGGCCGGTCACGCGGATCTCGGCGGGGTCCACGGTGACCGCGCCGCGCCACACATAGCCCGACGCGGGTGCGCCCTCGACGCGCGGCGACACCGGCAGGTCGCGGTGCGCGGTGCGATCGATCTCGAGCGAGATGACGCGCGGGCCCACCAGGTTCTCGACCGTGATCCCGGACTCGGTCGCGAGCGGTAGGTCGGAGGCCGACAGCGCGCGCTCGAACCGGCCGCGTCGCACGCCCTCGAGCGACAGCTTCATGCGCGGTTCCTTCACGCGCAGCAGGATGAGCTGCTTGCCGGTGCCCTGCAGCTCGGCCTGCACCACCGAGGGCGCGGGCCCCAGGATGCTGAGCGAGTCCTCGAGCGCCGTGTACTCGATCGGGAACGACACCAGCATGGTCGTGGGCCGGTCGGTGTACACGTTCAGGTACACGAGCACCGCGAGCAGCAGTGCCGTGAACTTGAGGCCAAGGTTATCGAACAGGATCGAGCGCAGGTAGCCCATGAGGCGGCGAGCATACACGAGCCGCAGCCGTGCGCGCTCGCGGCGGGGACTGCGGCGCTACTCGCCCTCGCCCTCGGCGTCGTCGCCCTCGCCCGGCGCGCGCAGGCCGTGCTTCTCCATGCGCGAATACAGCGTGCGGCGCGTGAGCCCGAGCAACCGTGCGGCCGCGCTCTTGTTGCCGGCCGCACGCTCGAGCGCCTGCAGGATCAGCTCCTTCTCCAGCACCTCGAGCGACAGGCCCTCGGGCGGGATCGTGGGGATCCACGAGGCGCTGCCACCCTGCGGCGCGGCACCCTGCGCGAACGACAGGTGCTCGGTCGTGATCGCATCGGCGCCGGCCAGGATGAGCGCGCGCTCGATCGTGTGCTCCAACTCGCGCACGTTGCCGGGAAAGCTGTAGCCCGCCAGTGCACGCAGCGCAGCGGCATCGATCTTGTCGGCGGGCGCGCCCTGCTTGCGCAGCACGTGCTCGACCAGCCGCGGCACGTCGCCGGGGCGCTCGCGCAGCGGCGGCAGCACGATGGGGAACACGTTCAGCCGGAAGAACAGGTCCTCGCGGAACGTGCGCGCCTTCACCATCTCCTCGAGCGGCCGGTTGGTGGCGGTGATGATGCGCACGTCCACCGTGACGGGCTTGTTGCCACCGACCCGCGTGAACGTCTTCTCCTCGATCGCCTGCAGCAGCTTGACCTGGAGCGACATGGGCATCTCGCCGATCTCGTCCAGGAACAGGGTGCCGCGATGCGCGTCCTCGAAGCGGCCGTCCTTCTGCTTCACCGCGCCCGTGAACGCGCCCTTCTCGTGACCGAACAACTCGGACTCGAGCAACGCCTCGGGCAGCGCGCCGCAGTTGACCTTGACCCACGGTCCGCCGGAGCGCTTGGAGAGCGCATGCAGCGTGCGCGCGAACAGGTCCTTGCCGGTGCCGCTCTCGCCGCGCAGCAGCACGGTGCTATCGGTCACGGCGACCTTGCGCGCCAGATCGAGCGCCGCGCGCGTGGCCGGTGCCTCGCCCACCACGGGCAGCGCGTCGCGGCGCAGCGACTCCACCGTGGCGCTCAACGTGGCGTTGGCGCTCTTGAGCGAACGGCTCTCGCTGTCCTCGCGCAGGATGCGCACGATCACATCGACGTAGTCGCGCTCCTTCTCGACGTAGTCACGCGCCCCGTGCTTCAGGGCCTCGCGCGCGGTCTCCAGCGCGCCGTAGGCGGTCATCATGATCACGGAGATCGCGGGCCAGCGTTCGCGGATCGTGGCCAGGAGCGCCATGCCATCGGGCGGGCGCATGCGCAGGTCGGTCACCACCGCATCGAAGCCGCCGGTCTCGAGCTTGGCCAGTGCCTCGGCCCCGCCGCCCACGTGGCTCGCGGTGAAACCCGCGTCGCGCAGTTCGGCGGCTACCAACTCGGCGTTCTTGATCTCGTCGTCGACGACCAACACGTTCACGCGCGGACTCTCCCTGATCGCGACGAGTATCGCAGGTACGCTAGCGGCAGACCTCGACGGTGCCGCGCGGCAGCGCCGACTCGACCCAACGGCCCTCGTCGATGCGCACGCGCACGAAGCCCGTGTCGGCGAGGTTCGTGACCGAGACGCACTGGATCTCGCCCGCGACCCGGAACGACATGCTGCCACATTCATTGATGACCGTGGAGCCCTGCCGGTCGATCGTGGCGATCCAGCACGTGTTGGACTGGAACTCGATGCGATGGCGCTTCGCACAGCCCGACAACAGGGGCAGCGCGAGCAGCATCACGGCGCAGAGCTTCAGTAGGCGTTTCGCGGTCATCGTGCTCCACCTCGGGTCGCGACCTCAGGTCCGGCGGGCAGTCTAGCCGGTCGCGGCGGCCCGGGCACGCCGGGCAGCTCACCGCGCATGGGTTATCGGCTCATACGGCGGGGAACTCCACCGTGACCGTGGTGCCCGCGCCCGGCGCGCTCGCCAGCTCCAGACGGCCGCCCGCGCCCTGCACGAGCTGGCGCGACAGGTGCAGGCCGAGCCCGGTGCCCTGCGCACGCGTGGTGAAGAACGGCTCGCCGAGCCGGGCGAGCACGTCGGCCGGGATGCCGGGGCCATCATCGTGGATCGTGATGCGCACCTGGC
>JAIOPA010000342.1 GCA_021414165.1 Candidatus Eiseniibacteriota bacterium | reverse complement strand
CTCCGCAGGTGCCCGCGGCCCCGCCGGCCGTGGCTCGCCCCGGCGCCGCATTCGGCAGTGCGCCATCGCGTCCGGCCATTGCGCCGGCGACTCCTGCGCCGGCACCGGCTCCGCGTCCCGCACCGGCTCCGCGTCCGGCTTCGGCGTTCGCGCCGCGTCCGGCCGCCGCACCTGCGCCCGCGCCGCGCCCGGCCGCATCGCCCGCGAGTACACCGCCCGCGAGTGCGCCGCCCGCGAGTGCGCCGCCCGCGCCGCGCGCCACGGATCCGGCCCGCCGCCCGTGAGCCGCATGAAGAAGGGCCTCACGGCCCTGCCCAAGCAGCCCGCCACCTGGCTCGCCATGCTCGGCCCCGCCGGCTTCTCGCCGGTCGCGCCCGCCACCGCCGGCAGCGCGCTCATCGTGGCCATTGGCTGGTTCACGCCCGTGCCCTCGCTGCCCATAGCACTCGCGCTGCTGGCACTCGGCACCGTGATCGCGGTGTGGGCCGCAGGCGAGGCCGAGAAGGAACTGGGCCACGACGCCGGCCCGATCACCATTGATGAGGCGATCGGCCAGTCGATCACGTTGCTCTTCTGCCCGCACCGCATCGGCGCGTTCATCGCCGCATTCGCGCTCTTCCGCCTGTTCGACATCTGGAAGCCGCCCATCGCCGACAAGGCGCAGCAACTCCCCGGCGGCCTCGGCATCGTGGCCGACGACGTGGTGGCCGGCATCGTGGCCCTGATCGTGTTGCAGGCCCTGCTCTGGGCACAGAGCTACTTCGGCCTCGCGATCCTGTAGCGTGCCCGCGCGGTTCCTGATCGCGCCCTGATGAGATGGCACATTCACTCGCCCCGGGGCGGGTGAACTGGCCACATGCAACACGAAGCCCCCGAGGAGTCACGCTCCTCGGGGGCTCGTGCGTTGCGCAGGGCAAGCGTCACTTCCAGGGTTCGTCGCCGCTCGGGCCGTAGATGCTCGGCACCTTGGCGCCCGAGGCCCGCAGGTAAACCGATAGCTGGCCGCGGTGATGGATCGTGTCCATGAGCATCATCCACAGCACGTCGAGGCGGCGCATCGGTACCAGGCCGCTGGGCATCGTCATCTGGATATTGCTGTCGAGCTGGGCATCGGTTGCAGCCGTGAGGGCCGCGATCACCTGCGCGTGCGTGTGCTCGATCGCACCGATCAACTCGCCCCACGTGGCGGGCGGCTCCGGCATCTTCTCGGGCGGCGCCAGCGTGGGCTCCGACAGGATCGGCAGCACCACGCCCTGCGAGAGCACCAGCGTCCACGCCGTCTGCATGGCGGTGTTGGAGCGCTCGGCCCACTTCAACTGGGCCTGGTCGGCGGGGTAGGCGCGCAGTACGCGCAGCGTGGTCTGGTACTCGCGCTCGAACGACTGCGCGTACATCTGGCGCTCGCTCAGCTTGGTCGTGGTCGACATGGATGGACCTCCTGTGGGGCTTCGGGTGTCGCGGGGACTGAGGGACTACTTCGATTCGAGCAATGCGACCAGCCGCGGCAGGCTGCCGCCCCAGCCGCCCTGATGCGCCTGGACCATCGACGCGTCGGGGAGCTGCTCGTGCACCAACACGAGCGACGTGCCGGTGGGGGTGGGCGACAACGTCACGGTCACGAGCGAGTCGCCACGCTCGGGCTTGCCGGTCCACTTGAACGTGAACGCCAGCCGGTGCGGAGCCTCGACGATGCGATACGTGCCCGTGAGCTCATGCACGTTGCCGCCCTTGTGGCGCATCTCGAGCGCGTAGCGGCCGCCCACGCGCACGTCGGCCTCGGTGACCACGATGAGGTAGTCCTCGGTGGGCGCGAACCAGCGCGCTAGCGTCTCGGCTTTCGTGAACGCGTCGTAGACCTTCTCGATCGGCGCGGCGATCGGCTGCTCGATGCGGAGCGCGAAGCCGGTGGCGGCGGAGTCCATGTGACTTCCTCCTCGGGGGATGGGGTCTCGAGCAGCGTCTTGAGCCGCGCGAGGCGGGTGCTCCAGAAACGGTGGTAGTGGTCGAGCCAGGCCAACGCCGGGGCCAACGTGCTGCCGGCGAGGTCCATGCGATGCACGCGGCCATCGACGTGCCGCGACACGAGCCCGGCCGACTCGAGCACGCGCAGATGGCGCGAGATCGCGGGCGCGGACACGCGGTGCGGACCGGCCAACTCGCCCACGAGTGCGGGCCCCTCGGCCAGGCGCTCGAGCATGTGACGCCGCACCGGGTGCGCCAGGGCGGCGAAGACGTCGTCGAGTGGGTCGCGTCGATTGTTAACCATGTCGTTAACAGTATCCGAAGGGCGTATCGGCCGCAAGGGCGATCTTCCGGGTGCCCCGGCAGGGTGGCGCGGCCGGGGCGGACGCGGCATGCTGGCGGCATGAACAACGACCTGCATGTCTTCGTGAGGGATGCGCTCGCGCGTGGGGTGTCGCGCGATGACCTGAAGCGTGCCCTGCGCGATGCGCGCTGGCCGGACGACGAGATCGACGCCGAGATGGCCGCTTGGCACGACGCCGGACTCGGATTGCCGGTGCCACGGCGGCGCGTCGGGGTGTCGGCCCGCGAGGCGTTCTTGTACCTGCTCATGTTCGTGGCGCTCTACATGGTCGCGTACCACACGGGCGCGATCCTGTACGCCTGGATCGAGCACACCTGGCCCGACCCCACGCTCGGCACCGACGTCGCGTATGAACGCGGCCGTGGCATCGTTCGTCTGGCGGTCGCGACGCTGCTCGTGGCGTTCCCGGTCTATCTGGGCACGGCGCGCATCACCGGGCGTGCCGTGGCGCGTGACCCCGACAAGCGCAACTCCGGCGTGCGGCGTTGGCTCACGTACCTCACGCTGTTCGTGGCTGCGTGCGTGCTGATCGGCGACTTCATCGCGGTCGTGCTCGGCATGCTCAACGGTGACGTGACGGCTCGCTTCCTGTGCAAGGCCGCCGTCGTGGCGGCCATTGCGGGCTGGATGTTCTCGCACTACATGGGCGGACTGCGCCGCGATGAAGACGCCGCGCCCACGCCGGTGCGCGGGTACGCGCTGCAGCCGTTGTTGGCTCGGGCTGCCGGTGTCCTGGTGTTGTGTGTGATCGCGCTCGGATTGTGGATCGCCGGCTCTCCCGAGTCCGTGCGGCGCGGCGCGCTCGACCGCAAGCGCATGCAGGACATCGATGCGATCTCACAGGCGGTGTTCCAATATCGCGAGACCTTTGGCGTCGCACCCGAGACGCTGCCCGACATGGTGCAGCGTTCGCCCAGTGCCCATGTGAACCTGCGCGACCCGGTAACGCGTGCGCAGTACCGCTACGCGGTGGTCGACTCGGAGTCGTTCCGCCTGTGTGCCCAGTTCGACCGGCCCGACTCGGTCGGCCCGTGGGGCGAGCAAGGCAGCGAGTTCTGGCAGCATGGTGCCGGTGAGGCGTGCTTCACGTTCACGTTCCCCGCGCGGCGCGGCGAATCCCCGGCGGTCCCCGCCAAGCGCTAGCGCCGCTTGCCGCCTGCCGCGCGCTCGGGCAGAGTCGCTGCTCCGCTGTACGAACCCCTGCCGCGAGAGTCCGCCCCATGCGCATCGAGATCGTCACCATCGGCAACGAGGTCCTGTCGGGCCGCACGTTCGACACCAACTTCGTGTACCTCGCGCG
>JAIOPA010000341.1 GCA_021414165.1 Candidatus Eiseniibacteriota bacterium | reverse complement strand
GCCATGCCGCGGCGGTGGATCTCGGGCAGCAGCGCGTCGCGCACCTCGGTGATGTAGGCCTCGCGGCGGCCCTGGAACTCATCGGGCAGCGCATGCAGCACGAGTGCGGTGCGGTGCACGCGCACCGGCACGCGGATCGCCGCACCGGCCATGAGCTCCAGCAGACGCACCTCGCGCAGCGTGGTGAGCCCGTAGCCGCTCTTCACCTCGACCGTGGTGCAGCCGTTGGCGCGCCAGCGCTCAAGCCGGTTGGCGAGCGTCTTCTCGAGGACTTCCTCCTTCACCGCGGCGGTCGCACGCACCGTGGAGCGGATGCCGCCGCCCTGTGCCGCGATCTCGGCGTAGGTCGCACCCGCCAGCTTCATCTGGAACTCGGCCGCGCGATGGCCGCCGAAGATCATGTGCGTGTGACAGTCGACCAGGCCCGGCGTGACCAACTTGCCGTTGGCATTGAGCGGCCGCGCATCGGGGTGATGCCGGAACAACTCGGCGGCGGGCCCGACCTCGAGCACGCGGCCATCGCGGAACACGATCGCGCCCTTCGGGAACCGCAGGATCTCGCGGCCCTCGGCATCGGGTGTGACCACCTCCGACGTGTTGTGCAGGATCAGATACGCCGTGCGGCCTGCCACAGCCTTGCCGGACGGATGTGATCCCCGGCAGCTTCATGCCCGTGGCGCGCGCGTGAGCGATCGCCTCTTCGTAGCCGGCATCGGCATGGCGCATGACGCCCGTGCCGGAGTCGTTCACCAGCACGCGCGCGAGCCGTGCATCGGCCTCGGCCGAGCCGTCGCACACGATGACCATGCCGCTGTGGATCGAGTTGCCGATGCCCACGCCACCGCCATGGTGCAGCGACACCCACGAGGCACCCGAGGCGGTGTTGAGCAGCGCATTCAAGAGCGGCCAATCGGCCACCGCGTCGCTGCCGTCCTTCATGGCCTCGGTCTCGCGATAGGGCGACGCCACCGAGCCGGTGTCCAGGTGGTCGCGCCCGATGACGATCGGGGCCTTGAGCTTGCCCTCGCGCACGAGCTGGTTGAAGCGCAGCCCCAACCGGTGCCGCTCGCCGTAGCCCAGCCAGCAGATGCGCGCGGGCAGCCCCTGGAACTGCACATGCTTCTGCGCGAGCGGGATCCAGCGCTTGAGCCGGGCGTCGTCGGGGAACTCGGCGAGCGCGGCCTCGTCGGTGATGCGGATATCGTCGGGATCGCCCGAGAGCGCGGCCCAGCGGAACGGGCCCTTGCCCACACAGAACAGCGGCCGGATGTACTCCGGCACGAATCCCGG
>JAIOPA010000043.1 GCA_021414165.1 Candidatus Eiseniibacteriota bacterium | reverse complement strand
TGCGGTCTCGCACCCACGGCCTCTGCACTCATCGCGCTGCGCGTGTTCCAGGGCATCGGTGCGGCTCTCGTGTCGGCCAACGGCTCGGCGCTGTTGGTGCAGGCGTTCCCGCAGGAAGAACGCGGCCGCGCGCTGGGCGCGTTCGGCGCCATGGTCGGTGTGGGGCTGGCCATCGGCCCGCCGCTCGGTGGCTTCGTGGTGTCGCTGTCCGAGTGGTCGTGGCGCTGGATCTTCTTCATCAACCTGCCGCTCGGGCTACTCGCGTGGAACCTGTTGCAGAAGCGCGTGCCCAAGGACGACCCCAACACGGACGTGGGCGCACTCGATGGCATCCCGCCGCTCTTGTGGGCGGGTGGCCTCGCGGCCGTCATGCTGGCACTCACGCGCGCACCCGAACACGGGCTCGATGATCCGCTCGTGCTGGCCGCAGGCATCGGCGGCGTGCTGCTGCTGGTGGTGTTCTTCGTGCTGCAGGCCGACTCACCGCGCCCCATGCTGCCGCTCGATCTGCTATTCGGGCCACTGGGCGGCGCGGTCACGCTTACGTTCCTGGGCCAGCTGCTCAGTGTGAGCGTGGGCTTCCTCATGCCGCTCGTGCTCGAGGAGACCGGCGGACTCACCGCCGCGCAGTCCGGCGCGTGGATCGCGGTGCTGCCGGTGGCCGCGTTGTTCTGCGCGCCGCTCGCCGGGCGCATGGCCGATCGCGTGGGGCCGCGCACGCTCACCGTGACCGGCATGGCACTCACCGCGGTCGGGCTCATGCTGCTGTCGCGCCTCGGCGTCATGCCGGCGGGCGCGCCACTCGTGGTGGGGCTGTTGCTCATCGGCGTGGGTCAGGGGCTGTTCGCGGTGCCCAACGCCAGCGCACTGCTATCGCTGGTGCCGCCGGCACGGCTTGGCATCGCCACCGGCCTGCAGGGCACCACGCGCAGCCTGGGCATCGCCACCGGCATCGCGCTCACGGGAGCCATCGCCACCGCGCGCTACCACGCGCACACCCGCGCCGAGCTGCACCTGGGCGCGCCGGGCGGCGTGGATCGCATGGCGTTCGTGGCCGCCACGCGCGACACGTTCGTGGGGCTGGCGCTCGTGGCCGTGCTGGCCGCCTGGCTGGCATGGCGGGTGCGCACCCCGGCCAAGGTCGCCGCCTAGCCCACGAGGCGCGGGAGCCCCTTCGCCCGGGGCCCCGGGGAGGCCCAGGAACGGCCCGGGAGCCCCCTGGGTGGGCATTGCAGTCTGGTGCAAAGGGTGGCCAGAAGTGGCGCAATCTGCCACACCTGTGGCCGCCTTGTGGACGGTCTCCCAAAGGCGAAAAAACCCATTGCGGCCGGGCAGGCCTTTAATCACAATCATTTACACGCACGACGTCGCCAAGAGTCCGAAAGGCACAGCCCTTGCAGACTCCTGTGCGGAACCCAGCCTGTGAGCTGGTGTTTCGTCGTGCTGCAAGAGCCTTCTACCGGCCAGTAAAGACATGGACCCGCGAGGTCCCTGCCGGCGGGAAGGAGCGATCCAGGGCGAGGCAACCAAGTGCCAAAGTCCCTGGTCTCACTTGCGCAAGCGGTCGGGCCAACGGCCCCTCCGCATGGAACGGGATCGCCCGGTTCATGGCCGGGCGTTTTCGTTTTCTGGGGGTCGCCTCCCCCGGCCCGGGCGTCTCCCCGCCCCGGAGCGCATCCCAAGGGCCATGTGGCGCGCTCGTGCGCCCTCGGGTTGCCAACGGCTACCCCGCCCCCGCACACTGCCCGGCCCATGCGAATGCTCCGGATCGGACTCGCCCAGATCAATCCCACCGTCGGAGACCTCGACGGCAACTCCGCCTTGGTGGTCGCGGCCATCGAGCGCGCCCGCGCCCAGGGCGTCGAGCTGCTGGCGTTCCCCGAGATGGTGATCCCCGGCTATCCGCCCGAGGACCTGCTCCTGAAGCCCGCGTTCATCCAGGGCTGCCTGGAGAAGACCAAGGCGCTCGCGCCGCATACCAAGGGCATGACGGTTTGCGTGGGCTCGATCGAACGCGACGTGGACCTGTACAACGTGGGCGCCGTGTTCCATGACGGCCGCTTCGTGGGCACCGCGCGCAAGCGTTACCTGCCCAACTACGGCGTGTTCGACGAGAACCGCTACTTCGCGGCTGAGCGCCACAGTCTGGTGTTCGCGCGCGACAGCATGGTCTTTGGCGTCAACGTATGCGAGGACATCTGGCTCTCGGGTGGACCGTCCGAGGAGCAGGTGGTGCGCGGCGGAGCCGAGATCATCCTGAACCTGAGTGCCTCGCCGTATCACGCGGGCAAGGCGGACGACCGCCGCCGCATGATCTCCACGCGCGCGTCCGACAACATCGCGATCGTGTGCTACGTGAACCTGGTCGGCGGCCAGGACGAGATCGTGTTCGATGGCTCGAGCCTCATCCTGGACCAGCACGGCAATGTGATCGCCGAGGGCGCCGCGTTCCAGGAGGATCTGGTCATCGCCGACATCGACCTGGACGAGGTGTTCAACGCGCGGCTGCACGACACGCGGTTACGTAAAGAGCGCTCGCTCGATGAGTCGGACCCCATGCCGCGCATCCACCTCACCGAGCCGGGCCGCGAGCCGCAGGACAACTCTGCTCGTGCGGCGCTCACGCCGCGCGCCGAGCGCGTGGAGCCGAGCGAGGAGTCCGAGGTCTACGCCGCACTGGTGCTGGGCGTGCGCGACTACGTGCGCAAGAACGGCTTCGAGAGCGTGGTGTTGGGACTCTCAGGCGGCATCGACTCCGCGCTCACCGCGGCGATCGCGGTGGACGCGCTGGGCCCCGAGCACGTGACCGGCGTGGCCATGCCGTCGCCTTACTCGTCGGCGGCTTCGTCCGAGGACGCCGAGGCGTTGGCCAAGGCACTCGGCATGAAGTTCCAGAGCATCCCGATCTCGGGCGCCATGCAGGCCTACGAGGCCGCACTCGCGCCCGCGTTCAAGGACCGCAAGAGCGACATCACCGAGGAGAACCTGCAGGCGCGCATCCGCGGCAACGCGCTCATGGCGCTGTCGAACAAGTTCGGCTGGCTCGTGCTCACCACGGGCAACAAGAGCGAGACCAGCGTGGGCTACAGCACGCTGTACGGCGACACCGCCGGCGGGTTCGCGGTACTGAAGGATGTGTACAAGACGCAGGTCTACGCCATCTCGCGCTGGCGCAACCTGCAGTCGCCGGTGATCCCCGAGCGCACCATCACCCGTGCGCCGTCGGCCGAGCTGCGGCCGGACCAGACCGATCAGGACTCGCTGCCGCCCTACGACGTGCTGGATGCGATCCTGCGCGAGTACGTGGAGGAGGACCGCTCGATCGCGGAGATCGCGCGCATGGGGCACGACGAGGCGTTGGTGCGGCGCGTGGCGCGCATGGTCGACCTGGCCGAGTACAAGCGCCGCCAGAGCCCGCCCGGCATCAAGATCACGCCGCGCGCCTTCGGCAAGGAC
>JAIOPA010000340.1 GCA_021414165.1 Candidatus Eiseniibacteriota bacterium | reverse complement strand
CATGCGCGTCTGCGACTCCATGAGCACGCGTGCCTTGCTCTTGCCAAAGCGCATCGCCGCCGAGCCGCCGCCCTGCATCTGGCGCAGCATGAACATCCAGGCGACCAGGAAGAGCAGCAGCGGCAGCCACGTGAACAGCACGGACAGCCAGTTGACGCCCGGTGCCTGAACGGTGATCTGCGCGTTGGGGTTCGAGCTGCGCGCCTTCTCGGCCAGGATCGCGCCGTCGCCCAGGAAGTTCGTCTTGAACGCCTTCACGCTCACGGCACGGCCAGCCACGGTCTCGCTGACCTCGGCATGCAGGTCGCCGATCACCGTGCGCGTCTCTTCCACGAACGTGGCGCGCTCGATGTTGCCCTTCTCGAGCTCTTGCACGAAGCGCGTGTAGGGGATGTCGATGCGCTGCGAGGTGAGCAGATTGCCGGCGTACATGCGGTAGGCGACGAGTGCGAGCAGCAGCACGAGTGCCCAGAACGCCATGGTGCGGAACGGGCGTCCCGCCGGCGAGGGCAGGCCCGGACCACGGCCGCCACCCTTGTTGTCGCCGCGCGGTTCGCGCTTGCGATCGTCGTCACCATCCCTGTGGAACTGGGTCACGCTGTTACGCCTCCTCGATGACGCCCACATAGGGCAGATTGCGGTACCGCTCGTCGGCATCCATGCCGTAACCGATCACGAACTCGTCCCCGATGGTCCATCCCTTGTAGTGCACCGGCACGTCGATCTTGCGGCACGGTGCCTTGTCGAGCAGCGTCGCTACTTGGATGCTCGCCGCGCCACGGGATGCCAATAGATCGAGGATGAACTGCACGCTTCGGCCCGAATCCACAACGCCTTCACAAAGCACCACGTGCCGGCCCTTGATGTCGCCGCGCAGGTCCATGATCAACTGCACGGTGCCGCTGGACGATGTGCCGCCGTGGTAGCTGGCGACCGCCAGGAAGTCCATCTCGAGGTCATCGAGCGGCGTGGCGCGGGCGATGTCCATCTGGAACATGCACGCGCCCTTCAGCACGCCCACGTAGAGCGGCGCCTTGCCGGCGAGGTCCTTGGCGAGTTGCAGGCCCATCTCGCGCACGCGCGCCTGGATCTGCTCGGCGGAGAACAACACGCGGATCTTGGGCTCGGTCTGCACGGTGGGGCGGGGCTCGGACATGGCTGCTCCTGATCGGGGCGCCGGGGTCAGCGGCGTGCGGTCCTGGGGTGTCGTCCGTTCTGTCCGGGGGCCTGCGAACTCCGTGCTGGCGTACTAGTTGAAGCGCCAGACCGCCGGTGCCGCAGTCTAGCATCGGGCGCGGTTGCGTGCGCGCGAGTGGAGCGCGTTCGAAGGGCCGCTTGCGACGCCGGTGCGAGTGCCAGCGTTCCCCGCTGGGCGACCGCTTGCCAGCCGAGCGGCAGGGCCACTGCGAACGGCCTCGCGGTGGGGCGGGCGAGGGCGGTGAGGATGGCGTTCAGATGCCGATCGGTGAGCCCGGATGCGCGGGCGGCACGCGGCCGGACCTTGTCCCAGGCGCGGCGGAGCACCAGCCGGGTCAGTAGCGCGGGCAGCTGGGCGAGGCCGGCGCGGTCGAGCGTGCCGGGCTGGCCGGG
>JAIOPA010000345.1 GCA_021414165.1 Candidatus Eiseniibacteriota bacterium | reverse complement strand
CGCGCAGCCGACCGAGCTGCAGGAAGCCATCGACCAGTTCTACTCGGAGCTCCGCACCACCGAGCATCTGGGGCAGATCCTCGACAAGATCGATGTGACCTCGACCACCGCGTACGAGGATCAGGAGATCGACCTGGCCGCGCTGCGCCAGCAGGTCGAGGACGCGCCGGTCGTGCGGCTCGTGAACCTCATGATCGCCGAGGCGATCGATGCGCGCGCCTCCGATATCCACGTGGAGCCGGCGCGTGACCGCGTCACCGTGCGGTTCCGTATCGACGGCGTGCTGCACGAGGTCATGAAGCCGCCCAAGCACCTGCAGATGGCCATCATCTCGCGCATCAAGGTGCTGGCCGACCTCGACATCGCCATCCGTCTGCTGCCGCAGGACGGCCGCCTGAGCGTGCACCTGCCGGACCGCGAGGTCGACCTGCGCGTGTCCACGCTGCCCACGTCGCACGGCGAGAAGGTCGTCATGCGTCTGTTCGACAAGAGCGCGTTCGAGCGCCGCGTCGAGAACCTGGGCCTCGAGGGCGAGACGCTCAAGGCGTTCGTGCGCGCCATCAAGCAGCCGTACGGCATGATCCTCATCTCGGGCCCCACCGGCTCGGGCAAGACGACCACGCTGTACTCGGCGCTGCAGGAGATCAAGAGCGTCCACCGCAATCTGGTCACGGTCGAGGACCCGATCGAGTACCACATCGAGAACGTGTCGCAGGTGCATGCCAACGCCAAGGTCGGCATGACGTTCGCGCGCGCGCTGCGCTCGATCCTGCGGCAGGATCCCGATGTCATCATGATCGGTGAGATCCGCGACGGCGAGACCGCCGACATCGCGGTCAAGTCCGCGCTCACCGGCCACTTGGTGTTCTCCACGGTCCACGCCAACGATGCCCCCGGCACGCTCACGCGTCTTGCCGACATGGGCGTGCCTCGCTATCTGGTGGGTTCGGCCATGTCGCTCGTCATGGCGCAGCGCCTCGTGCGCCGCGTGTGCGAGCGCTGCAAGGAACTGTTCGTGCCCGAGCCCGAGATGCTGGCGCCGCTCGGCGTCGATGCCGAGGCGCTGCGTGGCCACAAGGTGCCGCGCGGCCGTGGCTGCATGGCGTGCAAGCAGACCGGCTACGCCGGCCGCGTCGCGCTGTTCGAAGTGCTCGAGCTGGACCGCACGATCCGCCGGTTGGTGCTCGACGGCGCCAACGAGGACGAGATCAAGCGCGTCGCGCTCGCCAACGGATTCGTCACGCTGCGCAAGGCGGGGATCCGCAAGATCCTCGACGGCGTCACCACGGTCGAAGAGGTGCGCGCCGCTACCCTGGGAGACGCGGACTGATGCCGAGCTACTTCTACCGAGCCCGCGACCTGTCCGGACGGCCCCACGAAGGCATCGAGGTGGCCGCCTCCGAGGACGAGGTGCTGCGCGCGTTGTCGCAGATGCAGCTCACGCCCGTGCTCATCGAGCCGCGCGCCATGAACGGCAGCGCCGCGCGCGCCGTGGCCGTGGCCGCCGAGCTACCGACGCGATCCGCGTTCCAGTCATTCCTACGCCAGCCCGTGGCCCCCGGCGCGGTGGCGCTCTTCGCACGCCAGCTCTCGACCATGATGGCCGCGGGCCTGCCGCTCGTGCGCGCGCTGCGCTCCATCTCGCGCGACCACAGCGACCGCCGGCTGCAGAGCATCCTCGAACAGGTCGGCGACGACGTGCAGAAGGGTGAGTCGCTGGCGGCCTCGCTCGCCAAGCACCCCGATGCGTTCACGCCGGTGTTCGTGAGCCTGGTGCAGACCGGTGAGATCTCGGGTTCGCTCGACGAGGTGCTCGACCAGACCGCCGGCTACCTCGAGCGCGCCGAGTTGCTGCGCCTGAAGGTCGAGGCCGCGCTGCGCTACCCCACGTTCATCCTCACGTTCGCGGGCGGCGTGCTGCTGGCCATGTTCTTCAAGATCATCCCCATGTTCTCGGACATCTACGCGCGCTTCCGCGTGCAGCTGCCCGCCCCGACGCGCTTCCTGCTCGCGCTCAGCAACGGCCTCACCAGTCATGCGCTGCTCGTGGTGCTGCTCGGGATCCTCGCGGGTCTCGCATTCACCATGTGGCTGCGCACCGAGGAAGGCCGGATCCGGTTCGACGGGCTCAAGTTCAAGATGCCGCTGTTCGGCTCTCTTGTGCACATGTACGTCATGACGCGCTACGCGCGAACGCTCGGCATCCTGGTCGGCAGCGGCACGAACATCCTGTTCGCGCTGCGCGTGCTACGCCCGGTGCCCGGCAACAAGATGATCTCCAAGGGCATCGACGACGTGCGTAACGCCGTCGAGGGCGGTGCCTCGTTGTCGCGGGCCATGGCCGACACCGGCGTGTTCCCGGACATGTTGATCCAGATGACGGCGACCGGTGAAGAGACCGGGCGCCTCGATGAGATGTTGTCTCGCACGGCGGACTTCTACGAACAGCGGGTCACCGCCAAGGTAGAGGGCCTGTCGTCGCTGGTGGAACCGGTGGCCATCGTGCTGCTGGGATTGGTGATCGCGTTGATGCTGGTAGCGCTCTACCTGCCGATCTTCAATCTCGGTCAAGCGATGCGATCGGGGATGCTGAGCCCCTAGTGGGGGGGCTGGGACCGCCGCGTTGGCCGCGCGGCGATCGCCCGAATGGAGAGGCTCTGCGCGGGTGCGTGGGGTTTCGGGAGGATCACGGGCCGAGAAGTCAGGAGGATTCCAGTGGATCGCATCAAGGAGAAGGGCTTCACGCTGATGGAACTCATGGTCGTGATCGTGATCGTCGCGATCCTGGCCGCCGTCGCCGTGCCGCTCTACGTGAACTACGTGAAGGACGCGCAGCGCACCGAGGCCAAGGCGGCCATTGGCGCGGTGATCACGGCTCAGCAGACGTTCTATCAGGTGAACGGCCGCTACGTGAACGCCGAGACGTTCCGCCCCGCCGCCGCGGGCCAGTCGCTCAACTGCGACCTCACGGACGCGTTGACGAACTGGGACATCCAGGTCACGGCCGGTGACGCGAACGGCTTCACGGTGGTCGCGACCGGCAAGGCCACGGCCCCCACGAATGGACGACTCGTGCAGCTGGTCTACAGCCGCACCGGGCAGCCCAGTTGGACCGAGAACTAGCCTCAGTCAGCACAGACAGAGCAGTCGAAGGATCCTCCATCCTCTTCCACGGCCTCATGGGCCCCGCGAGCGCGCGGGGTCCGTGGCCGAGGCGGACTCCCCTCATGCTCGACCAGCGTGGCTTCTCCCTCATGGAGGCGCTCACCGCGGCCACCATCTCGGTGATCGCGGTGCTCGGGCTGGCGTATTCGTTCGGGGTGGGCCGTGGCATGGTGAATCGCTACGAGATCGCGCGTGCGGCGCTGGGAGAAGCGCAGTCGCAGCTCGAGGCGATGACCGTGCTGTCGAAGGATGACCCGCAGCTCACGCTCAACTTCCGCTCGCCGTGCTCTCCGTTCCAGTACGAGGGCGCGACGCTCGGCAACACCGACTGGGTCGTGCTGCCGTACGACGAGCCCAACCTGCCGGGCACGGTCAATCTGAAGCGTGTCGTGGTCACCGTGCGCTGGCGGCAGGACGCCCGCATGGACTCGCTCGCGCTCGAACGGTTGTGGCCGCTATGAACGCGCGCCGCTCCGCCCCGCGCAGAGGCCTCGACGAACGCGGCCTCACGCTCACCGAGGTCGCGGTCGTCATGATCCTGGGCACCATGATCATGGCCGGCCTCGTGGGCTTCTACCTGTCGAGCCAGGGCCTGTGGCTGGACGCCTCGACGCAGGCGATCACACAGCGTGAGGCCAGCCTCGTGGCGGCCGCGATGCGCGACAGCATCCGCAAGTCGAGCAGCGCGCAGGCCACCCTGTCGCCCGACTCCCTGCACTGGCAGTTGGCGCTCTACAACGGCGCGAACGTGCCGTACTACTACTTCTGGTGGGACCGCACCGACTCGCTCATCCACTCCGGCACCAGCGTGGGTGGCACCGGTTCGGGCCCCATGATCGTGTCGCACGCCGAGCGCTTCCGGATCACGGCCTCGAGCTACGCCGTGCGTGTGGACATGCGGCTGCGCTCTGCGAGCGGCGAGACCGTGGAATCCAGCGCGTTCGCGGTCATGAAGAACAGCGCCGACTACGCGCGATTGCACAACCAATGACCACCCTCCCCGTGCATCCGCCCGCGAACGGCAAGCGCCACGAGCAGGGGTTCATCCTGGTCGGCGTGGTCATGTTCATGCTCGCGCTCACGATCCTCGGCCTGTCGTTGTTCGCACTCTCGAGCTACGAAGCGCAGTTCTTCTACGCCAACGTGTCGCGCGAGCAGGCCATGCACAGCTCCGAGAGCGGCATGGAGGTGGTGCGCGCACTGATCACCGACCCGTCGCGCGCCAGCACGGCACGGCTCGAGGATGCGCAGCTGGCGGTGGGCCAGTTCGGCATCACGAAAGCGCTCGCCTACCAGCGCCGCAGCACGAACGTCAACGACACCACGTCGCGCGGCATCGTGAAATGGGACAGCACGTTGTTCATCGTGGTCACCACGCAGAATGGCGGCGAGACGCGCACGATCGAATCACAGTTCCTGCCCGTGCAGGCCAAGAACCCGTACAAGAGCCTCATCACGGCAGGGCTCGGCGTGTTCTACAACACGGCGAACACGAGCCAGCGCAACGTCGAGTTGACCGGCAAGGTGTGGCAGCGCGTGCTGAGCCCGTCCGACTCCGCCTGGACCTCGCAGGTCCGCTGGCTCTCGGGCCGCCCCATGATCACGAGCCTCGCCCCGGCGCTCAACGCCGACGCGTTCGTGGACAACCGGCTCCCGGGCGCGAGCGCGCCGACTCGCTGGGACGACGACAAATACGAGTTGGTGTTCCAGAACAACGGCAGCTCGAACTCGACGCGCTTCTTCCGTAGCCCGGCCTCGCCCCACTCCGCGGAGAACCGCAGCGAGTACGACCAGTACACGTTCTACAGTGATGCCCAGACCACGATCTTCGTGCGCGGCACCTGCGTCTGGGTGGTGCCGCAGGGCGTGTGCTTCCGCCAGCGGGTCACGATCCAGCCCGACGGCCCGGGCGGCACGCTGGTGATCGTGGCCAAGGCGAACGGCCGCGACACGGGCTACGAGAATCGTGGCATCTGGTTCCAGAGCGGCTTGGTCCTGTCGGACCCCTCGAACACCCGGTTGTTCCTCGTGAGCGATGGCGACATCGGACTCACGCATATCCACCAGAACAACAGCGACAACACCGTGAGCGCGCTCTCGATCGTGGCCGGTGGCGACATCGAGCTCATGGGACCTGGGAGCGGATCGACGTTCCGGCTCATGCACCCCAACAGCATGGACTTCTACGCGGACGATCTGCTCGCCCGCGGCGCACTCCCTTCCATCTCGGGAGGTACGGGAACGGGTTACGCGTTCGCCGGCTCGAGTTGGAAAGAGTCGCGGCTTCCCTGATACTGCCATGATGAAGTTCGGGATGGGCACGCGCCCCTGGGCAGGGCTGGATATCGGCACGCATAGCGTGAAGCTCGTGGCATTGCAGCCGGGTGCGACGCGCGGGCGTTACGCCGAGGCGAGCATCCCGCGCGCACTGGCCGGCGACGAGCCGCCTGCGCCCGCGATCCTGGCCGGCCTCATCGACGACTGCATGACGCGCATCGAGGAGTCCCCGCGCAGCTTCCGCGGCATCTCCATCGGCGTCTCGGGCCCCGATGTGATCGTGAAGCCCGTGTCGTTGCCCTGGATGGACGATGCCGAGGTCGCCGGCGCGATCAAGTTCGAGGCGCGCAAGCACGTGCCGTTCGACCTGGCCACGCTCGTGCTCGATCATCAGGTGATCACGCGCCATGCACCCGAGAAGCGTCTCGAGGTGCTCATGGCCACCGTGTCGCAGCAGCGTCTGGAGCGCGCCATCGCGCCACTGCGCGAACTGGGCGTGGAGGCCGACATCGTCGATGCCGCGCCGCTCGCGCTGTCGAATGCGCTCAGCCAGATCCAACCGCGCGACGTCGAGAACGAGGGCCATGTCCTGCTCGATGCCGGCCATCGCGGCTCGTGGCTCACGTTCCGCCACAAGGGTCTGCCCTACTTCGCGCGCCGCCTGGACTGGGGCGGGCACACGCTCACGCAGGCCATCGTCACGGCCACCGGCGGCTCGGTCGACCGCGCCGAGGGCTGGAAGCTCGATGCCGGCGCCTCGCTGCAACAGGACGCCCCCGAGGCGGCCGCCGCGCGCGACGCGATCGCCAAGCTCGCCGACGAGGTGCGCCGCTCGCTGGCGTTCTACGGCACGCTCGCGCCGCTGCCCGCCAGCCTGGTGCTGCATGTGTCGGGTGGCAGTGCGCGTCTGGCCGGCTTCTCCGAAGCACTCGGCGAGCGGCTGGGCCTGCCCACGTTCACGTTCTCGCCGCTCGACACGGTCGATCGTGGCGTCCGCATCCAGGCCGGTGGGCCGCAGTACGCGCTCGCCTATGGCCTCGCGTTGAGGGCCGTATGAGCCCCCTGTTCCGCATCAACTTCCGCCGCGAGGCGTTCCGCCGCGAACGCGCCGAGGCCCGCGCACGCGCCACGTGGCTCGGTGTGTGGCTCACGTACTTCGGCGGGCTCGCCGTGCTGCTGGGCCTCTACGGCCTCAACTGTGCCTCGCTGCAGTCGCGCTCGCGCGCCCTCGAGCGCCAGATCGCCCGCGACCGCGCCCAGCACACCGAGGGCTCCGAGTGGGTCGCCTCGCCGAACGAGGCCGCTGCCGTGGAACCGTGGGTCGCCGACACGAACCGTTGGCGCGACCTGCTCGGCCGCATCCCGCGTTTGCTGCCCGAGGGCGCACGCCTCACCGGCCTGCAGTGGAACCCCGACGCGATCAGCGGCAGCGAGCGCAAGCTCGTACTCACCGGCGTGCTTCGCGAAGGCTCGCGTGCGGATCGCATGTCGAACGTGACCGACTTCGTGGCCGTGCTCGCCAAGGACTCCCTCATCACTTCACAGTTCCGCTCCGTGCGTCTGGTCTCGACGCGCGTACGCGAGGGCGGCGACTCCGAGTTCCAGGTGGAGTGCCAATGACGCCCGAGACCAACGCGACCCTCCGCCGCTACTGGCCCGCGCTCGCCTCGTTGCTCGTGCTCGCCCTGCTGTGGGCGGTGCATTCGCTGGCGTTCGCGCCGCTCGCCGCGCGCTATCGTGCGCAGCTGGCGGACGCCGGCGAGATCGGAGCCTCGCTCGATCCGCGCTTGGCCGAAGCGCCGCTGCCGCCGCGCGTCACCGATCTGCTGCGCCGGAACTCCGTGGCGGCCGCCGACGCCGACCGGCTCGCACGCTCGGGCTTCCTGGCCACCGACCTCGTGCGTCGCCTTTCCGATGCCGCGGTGGAGTGCGGGATCGAGGTCGCAGCCTCTGAGCCCGGCCTGGCCTCTCAGACGCCCAGTACATTGGAAGTTCGCGCGCACCTGCGGCTGCGCTGCCGTTACGCCCAGTTCGTGGAGTTGCTCGACGATCTCGCCAAGGAACGCTCGTTCTACCGCATCGAGCGCATGGCGATCCAGGCGACGAACAACGGCCAGATCGATGCCGAGATCTGGATGGCGCGGATCCTCTTGAAGCGCGGAGGCAGGAAGTGAACCGCGACCCCTCGTGGCTCGTATCGCCCATCGTGGCGCTCATCGTGTTGGCCGTGGCCGGGTTCCAGACCATGGGCGCACTGGGCGTGACGGGTGCCTTCGGCGCGGGTGGCAACGTGCCGCGGCCGACCGTGGCCCCCGCCTATCAGGCGCTCGACCGCGCCATCGACAAGCGCGACCCGCACTTCACGCTGGAGCACCTGCGGGATCCATTCACGTTCGGGCACTATGATGGCGATAACGACGGGGACGACCCCATCACCCCGCCCACGCGCCCCCGCCCGGTGGCCGTCGCGCCCGTGCCCGAGGCCCGCCCGCTCCTGACCGCGATCGTGAGCGACAACGATCCGCGCGCGCTCATCCGCTGGAAGGACCGGGAGTGGACGGTGCGCGAAGGTGGACTGTTCGATGAGTTCCAGGTGCTGAGCATCACCCGCGACCAGGTCACCCTGCGCCGCGGCGACCAGACACTCGTGCTGCAACGCAAGAACCCGGGAGATACGCCGTGAACGCCATGCCCCGCCGGATCCGACTCGCGCTCATCGCTGGACTGCTCGCCCTGGCGAGCGGCACCGCGTTCGCCGCGCCGTCGCTCGACCGGCCGATCACGCTCGATGCCGACGATGCCTACCTGCCGGCCGTGCTCAAGATCCTCGCCGAGAAGGGCGACCTGAACATCGTGACCGGGCCCGGAGTGACCGCCGGCAAGATCACGATCCACCTGAAGGACGTACCGGTGGAGCAGGCCGTCAATCTGGTCGTGCGCGCCGCGGGTCTGGCCTACGAGCGCATCGGCAACTCGATCCTCGTGGCCGACGCCAAGTCGCTGCGCGATGAGACCGGGCTGTCTTCGTACACGATCGAGTTGAAGAACGCCGATGCGTCCGAGGTCGCGGCCGCGCTCAAGGGTCTGTCCGACAACATCGCTGTGGACCGCGGTGGCAACCGGCTCATCGTGGTGACCTCACCGCGCGTGATCGCCGACATGCAGAACGTGGTCGCGCAGATGGATCAGCCCGCGCGCCAGGTCATGCTGGAGGCCCGCATCATCGAGGTGAGCACCGAGGGCTTGAAGAAACTGGGCATCGACTGGGACCTGGTGAACCGCCAGGGCTTCACGTTCGTCGAGGGCGACAACGCCGGCACGTTCTCGGGCACCGGTGGCCTCGAGGAGCCCGGCCCGCTCACGCAGGGCAGCGGCATCAATGGCACGCCCGGCACGAACGACGTGTGGAAGCTGCGCAACTTCAACCGGCTGCCGAAGGTGTTCCGCGTGTTCATGGACGCGCTCATCCACGACGGCAATGCCAAGGTGCTGGCGAGCCCCAAGCTGGTCACGCTGAACGGCAAGGAAGCGAGCATGCTGTCGGGCTCGCGCGTGCCGTACCAGACCAGCCAGACCGTGTTCGCGGGTGGCGCGGCGGCGCCCACGTCGTCCGTGCAGCATGAAGAGGTCGGCATCAAGCTGGCGATCACGCCGCTCATCAATGCCGATGGCTACATCACGGTGCACATCCGCCCCGAGGTCAGCTCGATCACCGGCTTCAGCGGCGATGTGCCGATCGTGGCCACGCGCCAGGCCGAGACCACGGTGCGCCTGAAGGACGGCAGCTCGGTGGTGATCGGTGGCCTGCTGAGCGAGGAGAAGACCGTGAACACCACCAAGGTCCCGCTCCTCGGCGACATCCCGCTGATCGGCAAGCTGTTCCAGCACCAGCGCATCACCACGAACAAGCGCGACCTGGTGATCGAGGTGACGCCGCGCCTCATGCCGGACCCGGCCAAGTAGACCGCTCCGGAAGCGCCGAGGCCCGGGCCGCCCACCCCTTGCGGGGAGCAGCCCGGGCCATTTGGTTGTGGCGGCGCGGCGCTAGAACCGCGGGAAGTGGCCGATCGTGAGCACGCCAGCCATCCAGCCCAGCCACTGGCCCAGAGCGACCGTCAGTGCGATGGTGACGATGCCCATCCCCGCAGTGGCGAGGACGGGGGTATCCCGCCGATAACGGTAGAGCTGCACGATCAGGAGCGGCACGAGCACGCCTTTGAGCAGCACGAAGCCCAGCCACGACTGATGGGCAAGCGGCGCCAGCAAAGGGTTACCTTCGCGATTGCCGAACCAGTGGATCCCGATCGAGGTCAAGAACAAGTCGAGACTGTTCGCGACCACCGCCAGGAAGAGGACGAAGCGACTCATGCAGGATGGCTCCTCACCGTCGGTGAAAGACACTCACGAGCATTGTGATGCGCGCGCTAGGCGCGAACAAGGGAAACGAGCACGGACGTGACGGAATCTGCTTTCAACTGGTTCATCGGCACCTCCTTTTGTCTACTGGGAGCAATCTTCGGGAGCGGCATGACCGCGTTGTCGTGGCGCTTGCCGCGCGGCGAGTCGTGGGCCAACGGACGATCGCGTTGCCCGAACTGCAATCACGTGCTGGGCCCGCTCGAACTGGTCCCCGTGCTCAGTTGGCTGCTCGCTCGTGGACGGTGCCGCTTCTGCGGCGTACCGGTGAGCGCGCGCTATCCCGCGATCGAGCTGTCGTGCGCGCTGTGGTCCGTGCTCGCGTGGGCGAAGCTCGGCCTGGTGCCCGCGTTGGCCCCCGTGCTGCTGTGGGGCTATCTGCTCGTGGCGCTGTTCGTGATCGACATGGACTTCCAGTTGCTGCCCGATGCGCTCACGCTGCCGGGTACGTTGCTGGCGCTCGTGGCCTCCTACCTGGCTCACGATGCGCTGCACTCGCTCTACGGCATCATCGTGGGCGCGGGCTACCTGTGGTTGTTCATGTGGATCTGGCGGACGTTCCTGAAGCGCGACGGCATGGGCGGTGGTGACATCAAGCTGGGGGCCATGTTCGGTGCGCTGCTCGGGCCGTTCGGAGCCTTCCTCGCCATCACGATCGCGGCGTTCGGGGGCTCGTTGATCGGCGCACTGCTCATGGCGCGTGGTAAGGGCGGCATGCGTACCGCGCTGCCGTTCGGGGCGTTCCTCTGCCCCGCCGCCATGATCGCGTACCTGTGGGGTCAGGGCTGGATCGACGCCTACCTGAGGTTGGCCGGCTACCACCCGCAGTAGCGCGGGGCCCGGTTGACGCGGCCCGCGCGCCCGCCAATCATCGCGGGGTTCCCTTCCTTCCCATGGAGCCCCGCATGCCGATCCAGTCGCGCATCACCGGTCTCGGATTCCACGTCCCGCCGCGCACGGTCACGAACCACGACCTCGAGAAGGTCATGGACACGAACGATGCGTGGATCGTCGAACGCACCGGCATCCGGGAGCGGCACTTCGTGGATCCGGGCACCGGCTCGAGCGATCTGGGCGTGGAAGCCGCGCGCAAGGCACTCGCCGATGCCGGCCGCACGAGCGCCGATGTGGACTTCGTGATCTTCGCCACCACCACGCCGGACTGGATGTTCCCCGGCAACGGCGTGATCGTGCAGCAGCAGTTGGGACTCGGCACCGTGGGCGCACTCGATGTGCGCAACGCGTGCAGCGGCTTCGTGTATGCGTTGTCGGTCGCCGATGCGTTCGTGCGCATGGGGCGTTACCGCTGCGTGCTGGTGATCGGCGCTGAGGTGCAGAGCACCGGGCTCGACCTCACCACGCGCGGCCGCGACATGGCGGTGCTGTTCGGCGATGGTGCCGGCGCGGCCGTGGTGGAACCGTGCGAAGCACCGCGCGGCATCTTGTCGTGGGCGTTGCACAGCGAGGGCGCGCTGGCCAAGGAACTCTGGTGCGAAGCGCCGTCGTCGCGCGAGGCCGGCCGTGTGACGCACGAGATGCTCGACGCGGGCCGGCAGTTCCCGCAGATGAACGGCCGTCAGGTGTTCAAGAACGCCACGACGCGCTTCCCCGAGGTGATCCACGAGGTGCTGGCCGCGAGCGGGCACACGCTCGATCAGGTCAAGCTCATCGTGCCGCACCAGGCCAACCGGCGCATCGGCGATGCCGTGGCCGAGCGGCTCGGCGTGGCGCCGGAGCGCGTGTTCCAGAACATCGAGCGCTACGGCAACACGACCGCCGCCAGCATCCCGATCGCGCTCACCGAGGCGCGTGCCCAGGGGCTGGTGAACGACGGGGACCTGATCGTGCTGGCGGCTTTTGGCGCGGGCTTCGCGTGGGCCGGCTGCGTCATCCGGTGGTAGGCCGCCACCCGCTTGCCGAGCGCGTGGGCGCACGCTAGCGTGAGGGTTCCGCCGCCCACGGAAGGGCCCGACCGCGCTCCCGGCCGGCGGCACCGGAGGTCCCCAGTGTCACCCAGCACCCCAGCATTCCCCCGTGCCGCGCTCGCGTGCCTGTTGCTCGCCACGCTCGCGCTCGTGCCCGGTTGCTCGATCAAGCGCATCGCCGTCAAGAGCGTGGCCAACTCGCTCACGTCGGGTCCCGACGTGTTCGGCACCGACGATGACCCCGAGTTGATCCGCGACGCGCTGCCGTTCGGCTTGAAGACCATGGAGTCGTTGCTCGCGACGTTGCCCGAGCACGAGGGTCTGCTCATCACGCTGTGCAAGGGCTACACCACGTACTCGTATGCCTATGTGCAGTCCGAGGGCGACCTCATCGTGAACTCGGACTACGCGCGCTCCACCGCGCTGCACGAGCGCGCGTTCCGCATGTACCTGCGTGCGCGTGGCTTCGGGCTCCGCGCGCTGGCACTGCGCCACAAGGGCATCGCCGACTCGCTCGCCATCTCGCCCGACCGCGCGGCGGCCTCGCTCACGAAGAAGGACCTGCCCGCGCTCTACTGGACCGCGGCCAGCTGGGGCTCGGCCATCTCGCTCGGCAAGGACCGGCCCGAGATGCTCGCCGACCTGCCTGCGATCCGCGCGCTCGTGAACCGCGGCCTGCAACTCGATGAACGCTATGAATCCGGCGCGTTCCACGAAGCATCCATCGTTCTCGACGCGCTGCCGGCGGCCATGGGCGGTTCGCCCCAGGCCGCGCGTCAGCACTTCGCAAAGGCCGTCGAGATCGGGAAGGATTCCCGCCCGGGGCCGTATGTCACCTTGGCCACCAGCGTCTCGGTGCTCGCCCAGGACCGCGCGGAGTTCACGCGGTTGCTGGAGCGCGCGCTCACGTTCGACCCGGACCGCGATCCGTCCCAGCGGCTCGCCACCATTGTATTGTTGAGGAAGGCCAAGGGGCTGCTCGAGCGCCAGGACGAGTTCTTCCTCGATGACGGCAGTGCTCCCGACACCACCACGACCCAGGAGAACCGATGACCGGCAACATCCGTCGCACGCTGCTCGCGCTCCCGCTGCTCGCCCTTGCCCTGCTTCCGCTGGCCGCCGCTCCCGCGCGCGCCCAGGTCGTGAAGCTCGCGACGCTCGTGCCCGAGGGCTCGGTGTGGGACAAGGCGCTCCGTGACATGGGTGCGGAGTGGTCCACCGGCACGGCCAACCGCGTCTCGCTGCGCGTCTACC
>JAIOPA010000344.1 GCA_021414165.1 Candidatus Eiseniibacteriota bacterium | reverse complement strand
TCGGCATTGAGGTTCAAGAGCGCGCCCGCGCCATCGTCGCCCAGCGACGCCAGCACCGGCACGCGGCCGCTGGTGAGCAACGTGAGCAGCAGACCCGTGTCGATGCTCGCGACCTCGCCGACCGCGCCAAGTACGGCTGCGTTCGCGTGTGCGCGCGCCTGCACCGTGCCGCCATCGAGTCCGGCAAGGCCCACGGCATCCAGACCCTGCGCACGCAGTGCCGCCACGATGCGTTTGTTCGCCAATCCGGCGAGTACTGCGGCCGCGACCTCGAGCGTGACCGGATCGGTCACGCGCAGGCCATCGGCGAACGTGGGCTCGACGCCGAAGCGCGCGCTCCACGTGCTGACCTCGGCACCGCCACCATGCAGGACGAGCGTGGCGCGAGAGGAGCGGCCGGCAGTGCCGGCGGTACGCAACGCAGTGGCGAACTCAGCAAGCGCTCCCGGCGCTTCCAGAGCCCGACCACCCGTCTTCACGACCAACGCATCCGTGGCCAGGCCAGGCTGCATGGGCGCCGTTGCTCGCTCCCGCGCTTGGACGCCGTCCGTCGCCGGCGTCACGCGCTGGCTGGTTCGTTCGGTCGTCCGCTCGTCGGCTCCCGTGCCCGGGTGGGATCCGGGGCGGGACATATCCAGAGGTTCGTGTTCGTTCGGGTTCTGGCCCGGGCGCTGTCGCTCGCCCAACCCGTCACCAGGGGGTCCCGTGCACGGGCAGGCCCCAGCCTTCGGGCCAACCCAGCACGAGATTCAGGTTCTGGATCGCCTGTCCGGCGGCGCCCTTCACCAGATTATCGATGGCCGCCGTGGCGAGCAGCGTCTTGCCGCCATGCACGGTGGTCACGGCGACGTCGCAACGATTGCTGGCCTTGACCAGTCGCGTCTCGGGCCACGTGCCCGGCTCCATGACACGCACGAACGTCTCGTGTGCGAAGCGCTCGGCGTAGGCCGCATAGGCCTCTTCGGGCGACAGCGCTCGCGCCAACGGCGCGATCGCGGTAAGAAGAATGCCGCGCGACATGGGGGCCAACTGCGGCGCGAACGCCACCGGCACCTCGTTGCCACTCAGGCGCCCGAAGTTACGCGCCATCTCGGGCACGTGCTGGTGCACCTCGCCGACCTTGTAGAACCCGGCGCCACCATCGAGCTCGGTGAACGACGTGCGCAGCGAAGGCGCACGGCCCGCACCCGACACGCCCGACAGCGCGGTCACCGTGACCGGACCCGCGAGCCAACCGCCCTCGAGCGCCGGCAGCAGCGACAGCGTGGCCGCCGTGGGATAGCAGCCGGGGTTCGCGATGCGCGTGGCCCCGGGGATCGCGTCGCGGAACGCCTCGGGCAGGCCGTACACGAAGCCGTCGGCGCCATCGCGGTAGTCGCTCGACAGATCCACCAGCACGCCGCACTCGGCGAGCGTGGGGTGTTCGGCGAGCAGCTTGCGGAACGTGCCGTGCGGCAGGCACGACACCAGCGTGTCGAACACGCCATCGGCCAAGAGGCCCGGCAGTGCGGACGGTGCGACCGGCGTGGGCAGCGACACCGCGCGCGCGTCGGAACCCGGCATGAGCTCGCTCACCGGCCGGCCCGCGAACTCGCGCGAGACCAGCGTGGACACGTGCAGGCCCGGGTGCGACAGCGCCAGGCGCACGAACTCGTGGCCCGAGTAGCCCGAGGCACCGAGTACGGCGACCTTGGCGATGCGGCCCGTGACGGGACCGCGCGAGGCCGGTGCGCTCACCGGCGCCGCCACCGGGGCGCTCACTTGGCGGCCCCCGTGCGGTTCTTGAGGAACTCGAGGTGCTTCTTGAACCGCTTGGCGGCCATGGCGTCCTCCAGGATGCACAACACCGTGTCGTCGCCAGCCACGGTGCCCACGAGGGCCTCGAAGCTGGTGAGGTCGATGGCCCGGGCCACGGCGCTGGCGTGCCCCGGGGGCGTCTTCACCACGGCGAGGTTCTGCGCGATGCGCACCTCGTTGACGAAGATCTTGAGGTCGAGCATCTGCCGGCCGCGATCGAGCGCTTCCGTGGCCGGGCTGGGGAGTTCGTACCAACTGCTGCCATCCGGGCCCGAGCGCTTGGCCACGCCCAGACTGCGGAGATCCCGCGACAACGTGGCCTGCGTGGCCTCGATCCCGGTGCGCGCGAGCGCACCCGCCAGTTCCTCCTGACTGGAGAAACGACGGCCCGACAGAAGTTGGGCGATATGCGTGAGGCGGTCAGTACGGGCCACAGGGTCCTCGGGTGGTGCCGCCCGCGCGGGGCGCGGGTGGGAAGCGGTTCCGGCTCCCCGCCGGCCGACTGCATAACTATGCGGGGGAGCGAATAAATACACCCTGCAGCCCAGCGTGCAACACTTTTTTGACCTCCCGCAAAAAAAAATCCGGGCCCGGCAGCGTTTGCCGGGCCCGGAGGCTCTGGAATCGTGAACGAGTCGTGAACTCGGGTGCTAGTGGAGCACCGCCACCTTCATGCTCTTCATGTTGCCGCCGTGCGTGAGCCGCACCAGATAAACGCCCGGCGTGACGCTCTGGCGCTCCAGCAGCGCCACGCGGTGCGGGCCGGCCGCGAGGCCCGACAGGTCGGCGCTCGCCACGCGGCGGCCGGCGAGGTCGATCAGCTCCAGCGTGCCGCTCGCATCACCCGTGGGCAGCGAGAACGACACCGCCAGGTCCTGACGCGCCGGGTTCGGCCACGCGCCCAGCAGCGCCAACTTGGGCGCGCCGCCGGGTACGTCGAGCAGCGCGGGGTCGTTGATCGTGAGGTCGGCATCGCCCGCGTCTGCGAACTGGCTGGCGTGCGGGTCCACCACGCGGAACCGCACGTGCTCCGTGAACGGCCCGGCCGCCGTGAACGCGTAGCTCGTGCCCGTGAGCCCGCGCGCGATCGTGCGCCAGTTCACACCACCATCGTCGGAGCGCTGCAGGTCCACCGTCATGATGCCGGCGGCCTTGGTCCACGAGATCGTCTGCTCGTCGCCACCGTTCCACACCTGGCCGCCGTTCGGCGACACCAGCGTGAGCGCGCTCGACAGCGTCGCCGCGCAGCCCGCCAGCTGGCGGGTGAACGACTGCGACGAGCGGTTGCAGGCGAACAGGTCGGGCGTGCCGTCCTCATTGAAGTCGTTCACCGCCAGATACGCCGGGCTGCTGCCGCCGGTCGCGAACGTCTGCGCGGCCTCGAACTGGCCGTTGCCCAGACCCACCAGGATGCTCGTGGAGTTGGCCGCATTGCTGCTGGCGATCGCCAGGTCGGGGCGGCCGTCGTGATCCCAGTCCGCCACGTTCACCGCGTTGGGGCCGGTGCCGGCGGCCGCGTTGATCGCGGTCTGGAACGTGCCGTTGGGCACGCCGCTCGCGCCGTTGCCCAGCAGCACGCTCACCGTGGTCGTGCCCGTGTTGCACACGGCCAGGTCGGCGATGCCGTCCAGATTGAAGTCGCCGGTGGCGATGTGATTGGGCGTGGAACCCACCGTGTAGCTCGTGGGGCTCAGCGTGAACGTGCCGTCGCCCTTGCCACCGGTGCCGTTGCCGAACAACAGCCGCACGCTCGAGCCGGTCACCGCCAGATCGGTGATGCCGTCGCCATTGAAGTCGTACGGCAGCACGCCGCGCGACTGCGACACGGTGTTGAAGTCGGTCTGGGCGGCGAACGTGCCGTTCGGGACGCCGGCCGTGCCGTTGCCGCGGAGCGTCGAGACGAAGTTGAGCC
>JAIOPA010000039.1 GCA_021414165.1 Candidatus Eiseniibacteriota bacterium | reverse complement strand
GAGGTAGGAGTCGACCCAGAACCGGTCCTGGCGCGAGAAGAGGTAGGAGTCGAGTCCGCGCTTGCCCATCTCCTTGCGGAACCGCACATGGGCCTCGCGGTACTGGAACTCGGGACGCGCACCGTTGTTGTCGTTCGGGTGCCAGTCCGCCTCGACCTTGAAGAACGTCTCCACGCCCGTGCGCGGCTGCGAGAACAACCGCAGCTGGGCGTTATTGAAGTTGTCGTACGAGTTGGTGTCGAAGTCCCACGGATACGCGCGGTCCCGCTTGCGCATCTCGGCCATCAGCTGGTACTCGCCCTCGATCTTCGTGATCGCCTGCGCCGCGCTCGGGACGAGCGTGAGCAGCACGAGGAGGAGGGAGCGAAGCCTCGCCATCAGCGGGGCCCTCCGAGGAGCGGGGCGCGCAAGCTGATGCGATAGCTGGCCCCGAGGTCATGGTCCGTCGTCGCGGTCGCGTCGACGTGATAGCCCTTGTGGAACACACCGATGCCGCCATTGAAGTCGAGTTCGGTCGGCGAGCCGAGCGAGTCATAGATGCGCGCCAGATTCGAGATGCTCGAGCGGATCGCGAACACCTCGAAGAACGTGACCTCGATGCCCGCGCTCAGCGACGTGCGGCCGGCGTCCAACTGCGACCAACCGAGCGTGATCGTGGACTCGCGATTCCAGCGGATCGCCGCGCCCAGTTCCTGCCGCGCGGCCAGCGCCTGGCCACCGCTACCGGCGATGAACTCGTAGTGCGGCTCGTTGAGGTCGCGCCCGACCCACGCCACGTCCACGCGCCACGGCGTCTCCCACAGCAGCGAGAAATCGGCCGACGTGCGGGCCTGATTGCCGTAGTCGATGGCAGGCCCGCCGAGCGGGTCAGCGAACGGCTGGAAGCCGACGCGCGCGTACTTGAGCGCCGCACCCGCGGAGAGCGCGTGACGCGGCGGGAGGCCGGGGATCCGGCGCGCGACCGCCACCGTGGCCACATCCTCGGCATAGCTGTCGGACAGGCCCAGATGATGCCAGCCCACCCCGACCGCGAAGCCGCGGACGGGGGCGGCCAGTGAGACCGCGCCCACGTTCACATCGGAGAGCCCGTAGGGCTTGGCGTAGTCCGCGGTGCCCTCGAGGCGGCGGAGCCGGGTGAGCGCCGCGGGGTTCCAGTAGTAGGCCGACGGGTCGGTCACACAGGCGATGGAACCGAAGCCGAGTGCCAACTGCCGGGCGCCGATCGCGAGTTCCTCGAAGTAGGCGTGCGAGGGGCGGGGCAGGGACAGCAAAGCCAACGCGAGCGCCGAGGCGCGAGCCAGACGAGCGCGCATCATCGCACCACCACGACAGAGCGCAGCGCACGGCTCAGGTTGGGCTCGATGACCGTGCGGATCACGTAGATGCCGGGCGGTACGATGCGGCCGCGATCATCGCGGCCATCCCACGTGTCGGCATTGGCGTCCGAGGGCGTGAGCGCGCCGCGGGTCTGGCTCGTGTAGAGCCCGCGCACCAGACGGCCACGCAGGTCGTACACATTCGCGGTCAGGTTGAACGTACGCACCTGATTCACGCGGTCG
>JAIOPA010000343.1 GCA_021414165.1 Candidatus Eiseniibacteriota bacterium | reverse complement strand
GAGCCGTTCCGTCTGGAGGGCAAGAAGACGCTGGGCTACGAGATCGCCGAGCAGCTGTTGTGGAAGCTGCCCGACGTGATCCTGTACCCGACCGGTGGCGGCACGGGGCTGGTGGGCATGGCCAAGGCGTTCGACGAGATGGAAGCACTGGGCTGGATCGATTCGCGCCGTCCCAAGCTGGTGTCGGTGCAGGTCGCGGGCTGCGCGCCCATTGCGCGCGCGTTCGATGCGGGTGCAGCCAAGGCCGAGCCGTGGGTCGATGCGCACACGGTCGCGAGCGGGTTGCGCGTGCCGTCACCCTTCGCCGACACGCTTATCCTGGATGCGGTGCGGAAGACCGGGGGCGTGGCCGTGGCGGTGAGCGAGGACGACATGTTGGACGCCATGGTCGATGTGTCGTCGGCCGAGGGCGTGTTCGTGTGCCCCGAGGGCGGCGCCACGTATGCGGCGCTGCAGTATCTGTTGCGCTCGGGCGAGGTGAAGAAGTCGGACACGGTCGTGATCTACGACACGGGCAGCGGACTCAAGTACCCCGAGGCGTGGCGCGCAGCGCTCGCACGGCGCACGGCGGCGGCGAAGGCGTTGTGATCCGGCGCGCGCTGGCGATCGCACTCACGCTGCTCTGCGTGGCGGCCGTGACGTTCGCGGCCGAGTTGCCGCGTGTGCTCGTGGTGCGGCTCGAGGGCATGGTGTCGCCGGTCATGGACGACGTGCTCGCGCAGGCGATCGAGCGCGCCGAGCGTGGCGGGTACGCAGCACTGCTGGTGGAGCTCGACACGCCGGGTGGACTCGAGAAGAGCATGCGGCAGATGGTCCAGCGCGAACTCGCGGCGAAGCTGCCGGTGATCGTGTGGGTGAGCCCGGGCGGTGCGCATGCGGCAAGCGCGGGCGTGTTCGTGACCATGGCGGCCGATGTCGCGGTGATGGCACCCGGCACCAACATGGGCGCGGCCACGCCGATCAGCCTGAGCGGGCCCATGGACTCGACGCTCGCGCGCAAGGCGGCCAACGATGCGAGCGCGTTCGCGCGCACGGTGGCCACGCAGCGCCGGCGGAACGCGGTGTGGGCCGAACGCGCGGTGCGTGAGGCCGTGGCGGTGAGCGACCGTGAGGCGGTGGAGCAGGGCATCGTGGACTTCGTGGCCATGACCGACCGCGAGGTGCTACGCGGGGCCGACGGGCGATACATGCGGCGTGGCGACGACTCCACGCGCATCACGGTGGCCGACGCGACGATCGAGCGCATGGAGCCGTCGCTGCGCCAGCGGTTGCTGGGGCATCTGGTGGACCCGAACATCGCGTACCTGCTGCTCATGCTCGGCTTCTACGGGATCCTGTTCGAGCTGCAGAACCCCGGCGCGATCCTTCCCGGTGTCGCGGGAGCGATCTTCCTGGTCCTCGCGTTCATGGCACTCTCGGCATTGCCCGTGAACGCGGCGGGCGTGGCGCTGCTGGTGCTGGGCGTGGGCTTCCTGCTGGCCGAGATCAAGGTACAGAGCCACGGCGTGCTGGGCGTGGGTGGCGCGATCGCGCTGGAGGTGGGCGGGCTCATCCTGTTCGACGACTCGGCGGTGCGCGTGGCTGTGCCGGTGGTGATCGCGTGCACGGCCATGACCGTGGCGTTCTTCGCTGTGCTCGCGTGGCTCGCGCTCAAGGCGCGCAGGACCGCGCGGGTGAATGGGCCCGAGGGCATGCTAGGCCGGCGTGCGAGCGT
>JAIOPA010000042.1 GCA_021414165.1 Candidatus Eiseniibacteriota bacterium | reverse complement strand
CGACCACGACACGGATCGGCATCCCACGGCCAGCCATACCGTTAGCGTTGTTCGAATCAGACGGGAAGGGGTTCTTGAGGTCCACGGTCAGCTCCCAGTTTGGTGTCTCGGGGCCCCGGGGAGGTGCCCTGGGGTCAGGTGATCTGGGGGCTTATGACTGCAAAGCCTATACCAACGTCCTCCATCGTCCGGAGGGTGGTCCGAAGGTCGCATACCGCCGTCAGTGGGAGTCGCGCCGCCCCTTTGGGTCCAGCGCGTCCCGGAGCCCGTCGCCCAGGAAGTTGAACGCCAGGAGGGTGAGCGACATGGCCAGCCCGGGGAACACCACGAGCCACGGGAACAGGGCGATGGCGCGCGCACCGTCGGACACCAGCGTGCCCCACGACGCGTTGGGCGGCTGCACACCGAGTCCCAGGAAGCTCAGGAACGCCTCCTGCAGGATCACCGCCGGCACCGTGAGCGTGGTGTACACGATCACCGGTCCCAGCGTGTTGGGCACGATGTGGCGGAACAGGATCGCGGCATCGCTCGCACCCAGCGCGCGCGCGGCTTCCACGAACGTCTGGTGCTTCAGGCTCAGCACCTGCCCGCGCACGATGCGCGCCATGGTCAGCCACTGCACGAGCCCCAGTGCGACGAACAACATGACGAGGCTCTTGGAGAAGAACACCAGCAGCAGGATGACCAGGAAGATGTAGGGCAGTGCGTAGAGCACATCGACCACGCGCATCATGAGGTCGTCGACCTTGCCGCCCACGTAACCGGCGATCGCGCCCCACGTGACGCCGATGATGAGCGACACCAGCGTGCCCACCAGGCCCACGAGCAGCGAGATGCGGCCGCCGTGCAGCACGCGCGAGAACAGGTCACGGCCTAATTCATCGGTGCCGAACGCATGTTGCAACGACGGGGCGGTGGCACCCTTCGCGAGGTCCTGGGTGGTCGGGTCCGCGAGCCCCGGCAACCACGGGGCGAGAGCCGCGGTGAGCGCCAGAGCGCCCAAGAACCAGCCAGCGGCCACCGCCATGCGGTTACGCCGCAGCCGCCGCCACGCATCGGACCACAGGCTGCGCGCGGGACGCGGCGCGGCCACCACGCTGCCGGGCGGTGCGATGCCGATGCTCATGACAGCTCCACGCGCGGGTCGAGCCGTTGGTAGGCCAGGTCCACGATGAGGTTGAGCAGCATGAGGAACGCCGCATAGAACAGCACCACGCCCAAGACCAGCGTGTAGTCGCGATTGAGCGCGCCCACCACGAGGTAGCGGCCGAGTCCGGGCACCGCGAAGATCTGCTCGATCACGATCGAGCCCATCACGATGCGCGCGGCGGCCGGCCCGAGGTACGACACGACCGGGAGGATGCCCAACTGCAGCGCGTGCCCCACCACCACGCCGCGCTCGGTAAGGCCCTTGGCACGCGCGGTGCGCACGAAGTCCTGCTGCAGCACCTCGAGCATGCCGGCGCGCGTGAGCCGTGCAATGTATGCCACGTAACCCACCGAGAGCGCGATCACCGGCAGCACGCGCGAGGCCGGGCTGGTCCAGAGTGCGGCGGGCAACCACAGCAGCGTGAGCGAGAACACCAGCACGAGCAGCGGCCCCAGCACGAAGTTCGGCACCGACACGCCGGCCAATGCGAACGTCATGGCGGCGAAGTCGGCCGCGCGGTTCTGCCGCATGGCGGCGATCACGCCCATGGGCACGCCGAACAGCACGGCCACCAGCAGCGCCCAGCCGCCCAGCTCGGCCGACACCGCGAAGCCCTGCAGCAGGATCTCGCGCACCTCGCGGTCGGGGTACTTGTACGACGGCCCGAAGTCGAAGCGCGCGGCGTTGCCGAGGAACGTGACGTACTGCTCGTGCAGCGGCCGGTCGAGGCCATAGCGATGCAGCAGCTCGGCTTTGGCCGCCTTGGGGATCTCCTTCTCGCTCATGAACGGCCCGCCCGGGGCCAGGCGCACGAGCACGAAGGTGAGCGTGGCGATCACCCACAGCGTGGGGATCATGAGCAGCAGCCGGCGCAGCACGAAGCGGAACATGGCTAGCGCTCCTGTTCCGCGGCGAGCGGCTCGTGCTCGCGCCACTGGTGATCGATCCACACATGCTTGAGCGGGTGCACGTCGAGCGCGTTGGAGTACAGCCCGCGCACCCACGGCTTCACCAGCTCGATCGTGGAGTAATGGTAGAGCGGCAGGTAGGGCGCCTGGTCGATCGCCAACGACTCGGCCTCGGCCAGCACGGCGAAGCGGCGCGCGGGGTCCAGCGTGCGCTCGGCCTCGTTGATGAGCGCGTCGTAGCGCGGGTGCTTCCAGCCGCAGCGGTTGTTGCCGTCGTCGCTCGTGAGCAGGTGCAGGAACGTGTTGGGGTCGAGGTAGTCGCCGATCCACGAGCGCCGCGCGATGTCGTACTGCAGCGCGCGCGTGGCCTGCAGGTACGAACCCCACTCCTGGTTCGCCAACTCCACGTCGATGCCCAGGTCGCGCTTCCACATGGCCTGGATCGCCTCGGCGATGCGGCGGCCGTCCTCGCTGGTGTTGAACAGGATCGAGGTCTTGGGGAACCCCTTGCCGCCGGGGTAACCCGCTCGCGTCAGGCACTCGCGCGCATACGCGACGTCGTAGCGCATGGGCGAGGGGCTCTCGTAGCCCGGATAGCCCGACGGCACCAGATTGCCCCACGCATCGCGGCTGCCCTTCAAGAGATCGCGCGCAATGGCCTCGCGGTCCACGGCATGTGCCAGTGCACGCCGCACCCACACGTTGTCGAACGGCGGCCGCGTGCAGTTGAAGCTGTAGAAGAACAAGCCCTGATAACGCCCGGTGCGGTAGTCGGCGTAAGGCTTCATGTAGCCCAGGTACGACGACGGGATGTAGCCGCTCGGGTTCCAGTCGATCGCGCCCGACTTGTAGAGGTTCGTGCACGTGTTGAGGTCGTCGATCGTGTACGCCACGATGCGCTCGAGCTTCACGTTCGCGCGATCCCAGTAGCTCGGCGACGGCTCGAACTCGTAGCGGTCGTTCTGCCGCCAGTACGTCCACTTGAACGCGCCATTGCCCACCAGGTGCTGTGGCAGCGTCCAGCGTGTGCCAAAGCGCTCCACGACGTGGCGCGGCACCGGCATGAACGCGTAGTAGGTGGTGAGGAACAGGAAGTAGGCCGTGGGCTGCACCAGCGTGACCACGAGTGTGCTGTCATCGGGCGTGGCAATGGCGACCGACGCGGGGTCGTGCGACTCGCCCTTGTTGAACGCCTCGGCGCCTGCGATGGGGTACATGAGGCTGGCGTTACGCGCGGCGGTCGCCGGATCGAGCACGCGCCGCCACGACCATGCGAAGTCGTGCGCGGTGATCGGCGTGCCGTCGGACCACACGAGGCCCGAGCGCAGATGGAACGTGTAGGTGAGCCCGTCGGACGACAGCTCCCACGCGCGCGCCTGGGCCGGCATGGGCTCCAGCGTGCGCGGGTCGTTCGTCGTGAGGCCTTCGAACACCAGCCGCGCGAAGCGGCCGTCGGGCTGGCCACTCATCGCACCCGGGTCGCGCAACTCGGGCTCGGTACCGAGATTGAAGCGCAGGATCTGGCCACCCGGCGCGGCGAGCGAGCCGAAATAACGCCGGCCGTTCACCTCGGGCCCACGGGCCAGCTCAGGGGAACAGCCGAGCAAGAGGATCGCGCTGGAGAGCGCCACGAGGATCGGGGTGCGCACGCGCGCACCCTACCTCAGAACCCGTTGCGGCGCAGGCCTTGCCGGTCGTGGAGTGGTGCCCTCCGAGAGGCCCATGCAGCCTGCACTTCAGGGCCGCAGGGGGGTGGCCGATAACCGGGCCAACAGTGGGGCCCACCCGCCACGCGGCAACCGCCGCTCGCGAGCGCCCCCTTCGATGAGGCTCACGTGTCGGACTCCACGCACCCCACCATGGAAGAGATCCTGGACGCACTCGAGCGTCTGGCGGATCGCGTCGCGAGTGGAGAAGGTCCGCGACTCGAAGGATTCGTGTCGCTCTCGATGCGCCGCGCATGTGAAGAGCTGCGCCGGTTCATCCCCGGACTCGATCTGCCGCCCGATGCCGAGGCTGCCCGCTTCATGTCGCGCGCGGCCCATGCCGCGCTCGAGGATGGCAACGCCCGCGAGGCGCTCGCGCGCTCGCTGCGCGGCCTGTCGTTGGCGCCGCACCATCCGGGGCTGTTCTATCTGGCCGCGTCGGCCTGCTTCGAGTTCGGCAGTGTCGAGGACGCGGTGCGCTTGCTGCGCCACACGCTGTGGATCCACCCCGGACACCAGCACGCGCGCCGCGACCTGGCCGCGTTGAACCTGTACCTGCGCGACCGCTGGGAAGCCCCGGGCGAGCGCAGTGCGGACGAGAGCTTCGACGTGGCGCAGGCCTCGTCGAGCGAAGCCGATCTGGCGTTCGATCTGGCCGGCGATGAGTTCGATGTGCCGGCCTCTCCCGACAGGGACGAGTATGACCCCCCGCTCACGGACGAGGGCGAGGACAGGGCCGCTTGAGATTACTCATGCTGGCGAGCCGGATGGAGACCTCGGGTCTCGATCCGGTGGCCAGCGGGTGGTACGAACTGTCCGCGCGCCTGGCTGCGCGTGGACACCGGGTGAGCGTCCTTTGCACCGACGCCCCCGAGCCCGGCGAGGCGCTGGAAGCCCCGCCGGGCGTGAGCGTTTCCCGTCCCGGGCCTCAGGCGTTCGTGGCCGCGCTCGACGCCGCGCTCGCGCACACGCCCGACCTCGTGCATGTGGGCGTGACCGGCGCGCTGCCGGCCGGTGCCGTCGCGCACCTGGAACGCGTCCCGCTGTTGATCGATCTCGTGGACTGGTCGCCCATGTGCGCGGTGACCGATCTGGTCACGCGGCCACAGGGCGAGGCGTGCAGCGTTCACTTCCCGTCGGCCGCCTGTGGTGAGTGCGCGGGGCACGCCCGCGTGCGCGCCATGGAACCGTTCGCGCGGCTCGTGCGTGGCGGTCATCGCCTGCTGGCGCACAGCGGCTTCGCGCGTGATCGCGCTACGGTCGCGTTCGGGCGAGGCATCGCACTGCTGCCGCTCGGCATCGACACCGTGCACTTCCGGCCCACGCCCGACGCCGCGCTGGCGCCGGCGATCGCGCGGCTCAGCGAGGAACGCGGCCGGCCGCGCGTGCTCGTGCTGGGGCCGCCCACGCCCGCGCGCGGCGGGCATCGCATCCTCGATCTGCTCATCGCGCTGCACGCGCGGCTCGGCGATCTCGAGTTGGTGGTGGCCGGCACCGATCCCACCGATCCCGATGCGGCGCATGTGCTGCTGGCCGAGGCCAAGGAACTGGGCGTGGCCTCATTGCTCCGGTTGTTGCCGCGCGTCTCTCGTAGCGACTTGCCCGCGCTGCTCGCGAGCGCCGATGTCGGTGTGGCGCACGGGCTCGCACCCGAACCGACCGGGCTCGCCATGATCCAGGCGCTCGCGTGCGGGTTGCCGGTCGTGGCACACCCGGCCGGTGCGGCACCTGCGCTGCTCGAGGGTGGCCGCGCCGGCGTGCTCGCCAGTGCCCGCGAGATGGGACCATTCGCCGATGCAGTGAGTCTGCTGCTCAAGGACGAGCCGGCCCGCGTGGCGATCCGTGAGCAGGCGCGTCTGGTGGCGATCGAGCGACACGATGTCGAGCGCTTCGTGTTCGACATGGAGACGCTGTACGAGCGCGTGCGCACCCCGCGCACCGGACGCGAAGGCGCACCCCGCGTGAGGCGCACCGCAGCCTGAGGGTGCACCTACGTAGTGCGGCCAAAGAGCGCCGCGCTGGGGTAAGATGCGAGCCGTCGCCCTGACCACGCGACGTGCCTTCGACATCCACCGGGAGATGTCCCCTCTCGCATGCTTTCCCCACGCCTGCGTTCCATCGGCCAGTACGTGCTGTTCGGGCTCTGCCTGTTGCTCGCGGCGGTACTTCGCGAGGGGCCGAATCCTGCGGTCGATCAAGCCGTCATCTGGTGGCCCTCGGGGGTCGCCGTGGCCGGCGTGTTCCTGCTGGGCTGGCGGTCGCTCTGGGTGGTCGCGGGGTTCACGCTCGCGCAGCGGTTGCTCATGATCACC
>JAIOPA010000371.1 GCA_021414165.1 Candidatus Eiseniibacteriota bacterium | reverse complement strand
GAGGGGAGCGTGCGCGTGACCGGCACCAGCGGCGGCAAGCCGGTCACGGGCGAGGGCTACGTGGAACTCACCGGTTATGCGGGCCGGACGCCGTTCTGATCGCACCCCCTTGCAGCCTGCGCGCACGGTTGGTTAGGCTGCCCGCCATGCGCAAAGCCCTCGTCGTACTCGCCGCTGTCTGTGCCCTCGCGTTGTCCGCCGGTTGTGGTTCCGCACCCGAGGTCGAGTCGGCCGCTCCGCCGCCGGCCGCGACCGTGAAGCCGGTGGTGCCCACGAACGCCGTGACGTCCGCCGCGGACTCCGTCGGTTCGGTCCCCGGATCCGCCGATGCGAAGTTCGTGTACCGGTTCCGGCAGGTGGAGCCCACCTCGGGCTCGAGTGGCACGTTCTCATTCCGCGACCGCGACCTGTCGTTCTCGTTCCGGCCGTCGCCCAACGCGCTCTACTTCCAGGTCGAGAACCTGCAGGGCCGTGCGGTGCAGCTCGACTGGGATCGCAGCGTGTTCTATGACGCGCACGATCGCTCGGGCAAGGTGGGGCACAACACCACGCGCTGGCGGGACCGCTTCTCGGTGCAGACCTATACGCTCATCCCGCCGCAGCAGCGTTACAGCGACTACGTGTTCTCGCTCGATGACCTGCTCGATCCGGGCGCCGATGCCGAGCAGCAGTTGCGCCGTCCGCTGCTGCCCGAGGACGCCAGCGCCACCACCTACTCCGGCAAGACGTTCGGCGTCGACCTGGTGTTCATGATCGAGAACCAGCCCCGGACCTATACGTTCCGCTTCCAGGTCCAGAGCGTCATCCCACGCTGACGCGCAGCGCGGGGCCTGCCGTGCGCGGAGTCCTCGCGGGCCTCACCGCACTCCTGATCGCGTGTGCGCCTGTGCGCGCCGCCACGCTGCAGCCGCCGCGTTACACGCGCGCGCAGATGGAAGCCGCGCTGCAGGGCGCGCCGGCGTTCAAGTTCGTGTACGGCACGCGCGACCCGCGCCAGTCGGCGGTGCTGCGCGCTCGCGCCATGGTGGTGGCACGCCGGCTGTTCGGCGGTGACACGAGCCAGGTGGTGTCCGACCAGTCGCTCGGCGAGGCCGCGTTCGCCGCGTCACCCGTGTTCCTGTTCGGTGGCCCGCGCGAGAACAGCTGGACGCAACGCATCGCGAGTGCGCTACCGGTGCGCTTCGAGGCCACGGGCTTCCGTTGGCAGGACCGGCTCTACGACAAGCCGGGCGATGCGATCCAGCTGTCGTGGCCGAACCCGTACGCGCCGCAGCGCTTCCTGCTGCTGCTCGCGGGCAACTCGAGCGAAGCGGTCGCGCGGCGCGGCGGCTTCATGTTCGGCGACGATGACTATCGCATCGTGCGAGACGGCGAGCTGGCCCGCAGTGGCCGCTTCGCGCACGACGGTGGCAAGCCGTGGCGCTACGACGCCACACTCGACCGCGACCGTGAGGCCGAGCGCGCACGCTTTGCGACCCTTCTGCGCCCCACGAACGGTCGCGCGCTCAGCGTGCGCGCCGCCGCCAGCACGGGCGGCGTGGCCGACCTGCTCGCTCTGGGCGATGCGCTGCTCGCGCGGCTCGATGCCGCGGGCTTCACCGCCAACGCGGCTGCGCCACGCGTGTCGCTGGTGCTCTATCGTTCGCTCGAGGAGAAGGGAGTGCAGACGCGCGACACGCACGCCGAGCACGTCGCCGAGCGCACCGTGCACGCTGCGCGTCCCGCGGGGCGCAGCGCACTCGATCTGTGGAGCGTGGCCGCGGTGCGGTTCAAGCAGAATGGTGCGTCCGAGGCGAGCCGCTTCCTGCGGCCCGCGGCCACGCACTTCGCGGCGCGGTTCGAGGGCGAGCCGCTCGATCGCGCGCTGGCGCGGCTCTATGGCGGCGGACTGCTGCCCACCGCGGTCGAGGCGGCCCGGCGCGACCGCGAGTGGCGTTCGCCGCTCGTCATGACCCCGGCCCGCGCGCTGCTCATGGCCGCCGTGCTCGAGGCCGCGGCACCCGCCGCACGCCGCACTGCGTTGCTCGCGCTCCTCAAGAGCGATCCACCCGGCACGCTCGACAGTCTGTGTCGCGCGGCCGGTGTGCCGGTGGCCGGCGTGCAGGCGCGCTATCGCGACCTGGCCATCGCCCGCTCGCGTGACGGTCAGCGCCAACTGCTCGCCTCGCGCCGCGCAAGCTGGCGTCCGGCCGACGGCTTCCAGCGTGGCGTGTGCGTGGCGCACGCGGTCGGGCTCGAGCGCGGCTATCTGTCGGCGGAGTGTGCGCGCGAACTGGCGCGCATCAAGGAGGCCGGCGCCAACTGGGTGTCGCTCACGCCGTTCGCATGGCTGCCCGATCCGCGTGAGCCGCTGCTCGCCAGCAGCATCGAGTCGGGTCCCGATGGCGAGAGCGATGAGTCCGTGTGCGAGGCCGCTGCACGGGCCCGTGCGCTCGGGCTCAAGGTGTGGTTGAAGCCGCACGTGTGGACGCGTGGATGGGCCGGGGAACTGGCGTTCACGCCCAGCGGTTGGGCGCGGTTCTTCGATGGCTACGAGGCACTCGCGTTGCACTGGGCCCTGCTCGCCGATCGCGAGGGCATGGACGGCGTGTTCGTGGGGCACGAGCTGGCGAGCAGCACGGCCGCGGACCCGGTGCGCTGGCGCACGATCATCGGCCGCGTGCGCAAGGTGTATGGCGGGCTCGTCTCGTACGGCGCCAACTGGGACGAGGCCGAGCGCGTGCCGTTCTGGGACGCACTCGACCTGATCGCCGTGTCGTTCTATGCGCCACTCGCCAAGACCCCCACGCGTGATGCCACCACGCTGCGAGCCGGGGCCACACAGGCACTGGGTTCGCTCGCGGCGCTCGGCAAGCGCTTCGGTCGTCCGGTGCTGTTGGCCGAACTGGGATACGCGCCCAACCCCGAGGCCGCGGTGCGGCCCTGGGACGAGGGTGGCCCGGGGCTGGATCTCGAGATGCAGCGGCTGTGCCTGGCGGCCACGGTCGCGGCCATGGAGCCGTTCGATGGCATCGCGGGGGCCTACTTCTGGAAATGGGGGAGCGCGAGCCGCGGCGGTGATGACCCGTTCGACACGCGCGGCCGTCCGGCGGCCGCCGTGGTGAGCTCGGCGCTGCGTTCGTGGCAGGGCCGCCCGGTGCGCGTGCCGGTCACGGCTCCCGGACGCTGACTCGCGCACCACTCCAGACGATCGCCCGCATGAAAACGCGACGGCCGCCCTGGTGGCAGGCGGCCGTCGTCGGGGGGGACTGCAGCTCGTGTCAGGTCCGGGCAGCGCGCCGGACCCGCAAGCCGGGGACTAGCGGTAGAAGGCCTTCACGCCGCCCCATGTGCTGTGCCCGGTGCTCGTGGCGACGCAACAGTCATCGTCGCTGTCGAACTTGCTGGCGCACAGGATCACCTCGTTGCCATTGCGCAGGATCAGGTGCAGCGAACGATGCTCGTAGTCGTCATCATCGCAATCGGTGTCGGTGCCGTCCTTCTTGCGCTCGTTGATGACGAGCGTGGCGCCGGCGGCATAGATCGTCTGGTTCGGCTTGCCCGTCACCACGACCGGCTGGCCCGCGAACGTGAGGCCCTCGAACACGGACGAGATGTCATCGCGATCGCCGGACTTGCAGCAGGTGTCCTCGTCGGCGGACTCCATGTGCGTCCAGGTCACCTCGAACGGTGATCCCTTGAGGATCCAACCGGCCTCGAGGCGGCTGCCGCTGTGACCCTTGCAACGGTCACCGTGCGAGTTGCTCTCCATGTAGTCGCAGCGCAGCGTATTGCCGTAGGACACGTTGCTCTTGTAGCTCGAGCGCGAGCCACCGGACGTGCTGTTGAGCCAGCCCGTGTCGCAGTGCGTGCCCAGGGCGACGCCATAGGACGGCATGTTGGCGTAGATGCCGTACGAACGGCCCTTCACGGAGGCACTCGCGCTCGGGGCAAGCACGGTCACCAATAGGAGAACTGCGGCCAGGTGGATGGCCAGATCACGGCGGCGGGGCATGGACTTCCTCCGGTGGAGAGCGGCAAGGGGGGGGAAGCGCCGCCCAACGGATATCTCTCTCACTCACACCCGGATCCACCGGCACGTCCAAGTCCGTGCGGGGGGCCCTCGGGGGTGAGCCTCCTGGCTCCGTAAGGGGATGCGGAGCACGACCAATTCTGCCGGAGTCCGGCGCCGCAAGCAACCCGCGCGCCCGGGACTCGTCCTGACGGGGTCGGCGCCGTTCGGTACGGCCTTCCGGATCTCCCCACGTTCGCCGCGAGTGAACTCGCAGCGTGTCCGGCCAGGCGTCGAAGCAGCGCCACCCATCCGTCAGGTCCTACCGGCTTCCTCGTGACCAGGCCTCTCCAAACCGGGTCCCGCCTCCACCGCTACTTCACAGCCGCTCCGGACCCGAGCCTCTCCAAACCCAGGAACTGAGCCTCTGCACCCAGATAGGTGCGTGATACACCCAAGAGATACGGCGCCCTGGGACTTTCGTCCCAAGACGCCGTTCTCATGTATAGCCCGACCGAACTCGCCGGACGACCGCCTACTGGCTCTGGGCCCCGAACCGGCCACCCATGCCCACCGGGGCACCGGAGTCGGTGTCACGCCCGGCCTCGAGCGCGCGCTTGATCCGAGCGCGGGTCTCGAGCAGGTGGGCGCGCGTGTTGTCGCCCATGGGGGCCGCCACCGCGAGCGCACGGGCGCAGCGCGCATCCACGCGCGTGAGCGCGAGGCGTGCGAGCGCACGGGCGTCGTCCGGGGCACCCGCCGGCGGATCGGCGACCATGTTGGCCATGCGGTCCACGAACGCGCGCTGCAGTTCGCGGCGCGTGTGCGGGCCCTCGAGCGACTTGATGGCCGCCGGGTTCGCGCCACCGACCTCGCCCCAGAGCGTGCGGGTGAGCTTGTCGAAGTGATCGGCCAGACGGTACGCATCGGCCGAGCGCGTCTCCTGCTCACGCAGACGAGCGAGCAGCGCCGGTGCCGTGACGCCGTTCAACGTGATCGTCTGGATCGCGAGCACGCGATCGTTCCACGCATAGTCCTGCCGGCCGGCGAACGTGCCGCCCGGGCCCATGCCCCAGTGCGACCAGCGATTCGGGGCCAGGCGCTCGAGCAGGGGACCCGGCGCGCTCATCGCGTCCGCCGACCACACGCTCTTGCCCAGGAAGTCGACCGCGTCACGCTGACGCGCGGCAGGGACCGGATCGACCGGGTCCTTGTCGCCGGGCTGGCCGCGCTCGACGCGCGACATGTACGAGCCACCCACGAACTTCACCGCCATGCCGGCGGCGATGGCGTACTGCTGCGCCATGCTGTCCATGGCGCGACGCAGTGCCGTGAGGTCGCCCGACTTGCCCACGACTCGCTCCTCGAACGCCGGCTGGCGCCAGGTCTTGGCGAGGAACGCCGTGCGGTCCTTGGCGAACTGCAGCGGGTCGCTGCCGAGATCGTAGATGTTCGAGCGCGGATCGGGCGCATCGGCCGGGTACGTGTCCTCGTCGGTCGAGTACTCGTGGCCCGGCTGCAGCGACTCATCGGCGATGAGGCGCGCGAACCGGCGGTCATCATCGGGCGTCGACGCGCCGCTCGGCGTGTAGCCATAGCGGATCGCCCACGTGTCATAGGTGCCCGTGCGTGTGGTGTACCAGTCGCCCTGCGCCTTGCGCGTGTAGTCCACGTTCGGGCTCGGGTACTCCATGACCGACGAATACAGACCCTTCGCACCCGTGAAGCCGGTGTCCTGGAGCTGGTCGTACGGCGTGCTCGTGCTGGAGCGGAAGTTGTGACGCAGGCCGAGCGCGTGCCCGACCTCGTGCATCACCGCCCACTCGACCGCCGTCTTCAAGAACGCATCGGGCACCGGGCTGCCGGGCTCGAGCGAACCGTCCATGAGCAGTGCGATGTGCTGCAGCGCGCCGCCATCCTGCAGTGCGTCGCCCGCCATGCACAGGTGATCGAGCTTCGTGCCGGACGGCAGCGACTCGAGCGCGTACTGCGGCAGCGCGCTCTTGGCGATGGCCTCGGGGCCCGCGAAACGCCGGTACGAGTTGGCGTAGTTCTGGAACATGCTCGCCTCGAACAGGATGTCCGAGTCGAAGATCTCGCCCGTGCGCGGATCCACACGCGACGGTCCAATGGCGCCGAACGACGGCTCATGCGACGTGATCCAGCGGATCGTGCTGTAGCGCACGTCCTCGGCATCCCAGTCCGCGTCATCCTTGGGCGGGTCCTTGGCGAGGATGGCGTTCTTGAAGCCGGCCTGCTCGAACGCGGCCTGCCACTTCTCGATGCCCTCCTTGACCCACGGGCGGAACTTGTCGGGCACGGTCCAGTCGACGTAGTACACGATCGGCTTGATCGGCTCCGAGACCGCCGCCGTGGGATCCTTCTTCTCGAGGCGCCAACGATTGATCGTGCGCAGCCAGAAGTTCTCCTGGTCGTCGCGTCCGAAATCCTTGGTGGCCTGCAGGAAGTAGCCCACGCGATTGTCGGCATAGCGCACGGCCATGGGCGTGGCGGGCAGGCGCGTGAACGAGTAGTGCACGCCCACCGGGATGTAGCGGTTGTCGGGCACGGTCTCCAGGAACAAGCGCGAGCGGTCGAGCGGCGAGTAGGTGAGCGTCGCCTCGATCTCGGTGTTGTCCGGGAACGTCTTCATGCTCCCGAGCATCGAGCGCTCCTTGTCGAAGCGCACGCCCACGTTGCCGAGCGCGCCCTTCATGTTCTCCGACAGATCGGTCACGTCGGACAGGAGGAGCGCGCCGAGGTCGATGAGCACGGCCTTGCCCGAGTCCTGCTCGCTCTCGATCTTGAACGTCTGCACGATCGAGTTCGGGATCGACAGGGCCATGGCCTTGTCGATCGGCGTGCCTTTGGGCGCGGTGAACTGCACGTTGACCTGCGTGAGCATGATGCGGTCACCGTGGCGTTCGAACTGCAGCATGCGGTCATCGAGCGGCAGACCTCCCAGCGTGTAGTTCGAGCCGATACCGCGGGACAGGCTCACCACGTAGAGGAACGGCTGCTCCAACTGCTCCTTGGCGATCTCCAGATACACGTTGTCGCGCTTCTTCCAGAGCGTGAAGAAGCCCTTCTTCTGCTCGGCATCCTTGGTGAGCTTGGACCACTCGGCGAACGGCTTGTCGCCAGGAGCGCCCGGAGCGGCAGGGGCACCGGCCGGCGGGCCGCCGGGCTTGCCACCCTTGCCGGCCTTGGGCTTGTCGGCAGCCAGCGCAGCTGACGCGAACGTCAGCAGCGTGAACGCGACCAGCAGGCGAACGAGGATTCGGGATCGCATGATTCGCAGGACTCCTCCACGCGACGGTGACCGCCGCGGGGTCGGGACGGGTGGTCCGGCTCCCGCATGGGACCGGACCCGGGGCATGGCGTCGTGCGCATGCCCTTGGGACGCGACGCACCTTAGGGGAGCCCCCCCGCACGCCCAATGGACAGGGGACGGGCGCGGCATCGGTCCTGACCGGCGGGCAACCCTGAGGGCAAGCGCCTCTCATAAGACGCCGCGACCCCGGCGGGTGTCGGCCCACCGGGGTCGGGAATGGCGTTCTGGAAGCGGACTAGTAGGTGACGACCGTGCGCAGGTCGAACACCGTGGCCGCCTTGGACTGCTTGTCCGCGCCCGGGTTGAGCACGTACTGCAGGTCGGGCTGCACCATGAGCCACGGGGTCACGTGCA
>JAIOPA010000305.1 GCA_021414165.1 Candidatus Eiseniibacteriota bacterium | reverse complement strand
TCGGCCGAGAAGCCCGCGTAGCCGGCGGTGGGCAGCGCCAACAACTCCTCGAAGCCGCCCTGCACGCCGATCTTGAAGAACCGGTCGTAGCGCCCGATGTTCGACGAGCGCAGCGAGCGGAACAGCAGCGACTTGCCGTCGGGGTACCACTCGGCCACCTGGTCGCTGCCCGGGTGGAACGTGAGCCGCTTGGGCTCACCGCCGCTCACCGGGATCGTGTACGCATCGGTGTTGCCGTCGTACTCACCCGTGAACGCCACCGAGTTGCCGTCGGGCGACAGCTTGGGGAACACCTCCTGGCCCTCGTGCGTGGTGAGGCGCTGCGCGGTGCCACCGGTGCGCGCGACCGTCCACAGGTCGCAGGCGTACACGAACACGATGCGATCGCCCTGCACGTCGGGCATGCGCATGAGGCGGCATTCCTCGAGGGCAGCGGCGGGGGCCGTGGCGGCGGCAATGCCGGCCAGGGCGAACAGTGCGGCGGCGAGCGTTCTGCGGAGCGTACGGAGCAGCATGGCTTCGGGGCCTCCGGGGCGGTGGGTGTGCGGTGCGACATGATGCGAGCGGGCGCAGTCTCCGGACCCCTACGGGGGCGGGTCAAGGAACGCTGCACAACGGCTGCCCAGCGCGCCCGTCCGCCGCCCCAACGCGGTCGCGGGGCAGGCCACCCAAGCGCGCTCAAGTGCTTGTCGCCAAAGGCCGATACCGCCCTGAGAGGGGTCATGGCCATGGCCCCCGATGGAGTAGGGCGATCTTATGGACGAGACCACCCGCGAGGGCGGTGGCATGCCGGAGCGCTCCGGCGAACCACGCACCCCGCTACCGGGACGCGACGAACCATTGCTCGATCGGAACGCGCTCAAGCGCGGGCCGGCCGATGCGTTCGCGCCTGGTGCGTGGGACCTCGAGGGCAGCGTGCCCGCGGCAGCACCCGAACCCGACGATGATCCGGGATTCGTGGAGCCGCTCGACAGCACACCGGGCTCGCTCACGCGTGCCAAGAGCACGGCGTCGCTGGATCCCGCGGTCAAGGCCGCGGCGCTCTGGCTGCACATGTTCTCGCGCACGTTGAAGACCTGCCGGCTGTACGACGCCGGCAATCCCACGGTGCAGCGCTTCCGCGATGAGTTGGTGCGTTCGTTGGGCGAGACCTTGGCCGCCCACGGCGCCATGACGTATCGCTTCACCGCCGAAGAGGTCACGTGCGACGGACAGCCGGTCTACACGGCCCGCACGCGCGATGACAATCTGGCGTTCGCGTTCTATCGCGATGGTGTGCGCGGGCTCACGCTGCAGCCGGGCATGGCCGATCGCGAGTGCTTGGCCATCGTGGATGCCGTGCTGGGCGTGACCGGCCAGAACCTCGATGGCGATGACCTGGTGACGCTGCTCTGGGAAGCCAACCTGCGGCACGTGGATGTGGACTACATCCCGGCCGAGGGCGAGGCGGGCTCGGGTGGCGAGGGCACGGCCATCGGCGGGCCCGAGGATGGCGCGGGTGCGCTACTCCCGTGGCCCACGGCGGCCGCACCCGAAGCAGGTGCCGAGGGGGCGCCGGCCGACGCGCGGCAAAGCAGCGCGGCGGGTGCCCACGATACAACGGACACGCCCGAGCGTTCCGAGGACTGGTCGTTCGGCGAGTCGCCC
>JAIOPA010000304.1 GCA_021414165.1 Candidatus Eiseniibacteriota bacterium | reverse complement strand
CCCACCAGCACCTCGCGCTCGCGCGCGGTGAGTGACTCGAGCGGGCTCGCGCTGCCCTCGCGCACGGCACGCGCCAGCGCTTCCTGCGCGGGGGCCGAGTACCACGGCTTGCCGCTCATCACCGACGCAATGGCCTCGGGCAGTTCCTGCACGGCGAGATCCTTGTACAGGTAGCCGTCGGCGCCCTCGCGCACCGCACGCGCCACGTACTCCATCTGCACGTGCAGCGTGAGCACCAGGATGCGCGTGCCGCCCGCGGTATCGCGCGCGCTGCGCAGCACGTCAAAGCCATCGCCGCCCGGCATGTTCAAGTCGAGCAGCAGCAGGTCGGGCTCGAGTTGCGCCAGCAGCGCCAGCGTCTCGTCGCCGCGGCCGGCCTCGCCCACCACCTGCACGCCCGGCACACTCTCGAGCACCTTGCGCACACCGGCGCGCACCAACGCATGGTCGTCGGCCAGCAGCACCCGCACGGTCTTCACGTCGTTCACGCCTCTCCCCCCAACGGCACCCGCGCTTCAATGCGCACGCCACCGCGTGCCGAGCGCGACAGCTCCAGCGTACCGCCCGCGCCGCCCATGCGCTCGCGCATGCCGAGCAGGCCTAAGTGCGGCGTGAGTTCGGACTTCATGCCGCGGCCATCGTCTTCAATGACCAAGCGGCCCTCGTGCCGGCCGTCGCGGGCAGTGCGCTCGAGCACGATCCACGCCTGCTTGGCGCCCGAGTGCCGCGCCACGTTCGTGAGCGCCTCCTGCGCCACGCGGTACAACGCCAGCGCCACATCGGCCGGCCAGCGCGTGGAGTCATCGGCCAGCACGTCGACCGGCACCTGCGTGCGCTGCGCGAAGTCCGCGGCCATGGCACGCAGGGCCGTGGCCAAGCCCAGATCGTCGAGCGCGCGCGGCCGCAGCAGCTCGCTCACGTCGCGCACCTGGCGCAGCACCTCGGCCACGCGCGCGCTGGCCTCGCTGCGGCCCTCCAGATCCAGCTCGATCTTGAGCGCGGTGAGTGTCTGCCCCGCCTGGTCGTGCAGCTCGCGCGCGATGCGGCGGCGCTCTTCTTCTTG
>JAIOPA010000303.1 GCA_021414165.1 Candidatus Eiseniibacteriota bacterium | reverse complement strand
CAAGGCCGCCGAGCTGCACGCGTTGCTCGCGCTGCCCGGCGTCTCGTTGAAGGCCGTGAGCGAGTGGCCGTCGGCCGTGTCTCCCGAGGAGACCGGCACGACGCTGCTCGAGAACGCCCGCATCAAGGTGCGCGCCGCAGTGGCCACCACGTAACAGTTGTCGGCCTCCGGCCGACGCTTCGCCGGGTCCATAGGCTACTCCGGAAGCAGGCCCGAGCCGCCGAGCAGCCGGCGCTGGTGCGCGCTGATGCGCGAGATGCCGCGCTTGGCCAAGCGGATGAGCTCGCGCATCTGGGCATCGTTGAACGTCTTCTTCTCGCCGGTGCCCTGCAGCTCGATGAACTCGCCCTTGCCGGTCATGACCACGTTCATGTCGACCTCGGCCGAGCTGTCCTCGATGTAATCCAGATCGAGACACGCGTGACCATCGATCATGCCCACGGACACGGCCGCCACGGAATCCGTGAACGGCGGGGCCGCGAGCTGGTTCTGGTTCGAGAGCCACACGAACGCATCGTGCAGCGCGATCATGGAGCCATTGATGGCCGCGGTGCGCGTGCCGGCATCGGCCTCGAGCACGTCGCAGTCCAGGGTGATCAAGCGCTCGCCGAACGCCTTCATGTCGACGATCGCGCGCAGCGAGCGGCCGATGAGGCGCTGGATCTCCTGCGAACGGCCGCCGGTCTGGCTCGAACGCGGCGTACGATCGCCCGTGGCGCGCGGCAGCATGGCGTACTCGGCGGTGACCCAACCCTTGCCCTGGCCGCGCAGCCAACCGGGCACGCGGTCCTCGACGCTCGCGGTGCAGAGCACCTTGGTGCGGCCCATCGAGATGAGCGCCGAGCCTTCGGCGTAAGTCGACACACCGCGCTCCACCTTGAACGGGCGCAGGCGGTTCTGCTCGCGGCCATCGTGGCGCTTCCAGACCTCGGCGTCCGGCGTCTTGGATTCGTGGGCGCGGATCGGGGCGGGCTTGCGGGTCATGGGAGCACTACTCCTGGGTCGAGGTGGGTTCGGATCCGTGGACGCGCTGGAACCACGGCAGGTCGGTCTGGTCCACCACGCTCACCTTGGGGAGCGCGCGGCCCAGGAAGGTCTCGGCGACGCGCGCGAAGCTCTTGCGCCGCGGTTCATCGGACAAGAAGAAGTGATGCTGCGCTGCACCGCCCGCAGGCGCGAGCAGGCCGCGCTCGGCGAGCAACTGCGCGGTGGCACCCGCGGCCTCGGCACCCGAGTCGATGAGCTTCACGCCCGCGCCCATCTGCGCCTGCAGCAGTGGCGCCAGCATGGGGTAGTGCGTGCAACCCAGGATAAGGCTCTCGAGGTTCGCGCTCTTGAGATCCGCCAGATACTCCGCTGCCACCATGCGCGTCACGTCGTGATCGAGCCAGCCTTCTTCCACGAGCGGCACGAACAACGGACAGGCGCGCTGCTGCACGGTGGCGCTGGGCGCCAGACGGGCAATGGCGTCGGCGTAGGCGTTGCTGCCCACCGTGGCGAGCGTACCCACCACGCCGATGCGGCCGTGCGGGCTCGCGGCCACCGCGGCGCGCGCAGCCGGCTCGATCACGCCGATCACCGGCACGTCGAAGCGCTCGCGCAGCGCATCGAGCGACTGGCTCGACGCGGTATTGCACGCCACGACCACGCACTTCACGTGCTGGCGCACGAGGAACGAAGCGATCTCCACCGAGAAGCGCGTCACGGTCTCGCGCGACTTGTTGCCCCACGGCAGCCGCGCGGTGTCGCCGAAGTTGACCACCGACTCGCCGGGCAGCCGCTGGAACAACTCGCGCACGGTGGTGAGACCACCGATGCCGGAGTCGAACACGCCAATGGGTCGCGGATCGCCGGTGTTCACATCGCACTCCTTCGTCGTGCGCTTGCTGGCGCAGTTCCGGTGGGGATCAAGGCCAATC
>JAIOPA010000302.1 GCA_021414165.1 Candidatus Eiseniibacteriota bacterium | reverse complement strand
GTGCGACTACCCGCTGCACCTGGGCCTCACCGAGGCCGGGCTCTCGACCAAGGGCATCGTGGCCACCACGGCCGCGCTCTCGGTGCTGCTCTACGAAGGCATCGGCGACACCATTCGCACGAGCCTCACCCCCATGCCCGGCGGCGACCGCGCCGAAGAGGTGCGCGTCTGCCAGCAGGTGCTGCAGTCGCTCGGGCTACGGCACTTCACGCCGCAGGTCACGAGCTGCCCCGGCTGCGGCCGCACCACCAGCACGTTCTTCCAGGAGCTGGCCTCGCGCGTCACCGACCACATCGCGGCGCGCATGGCGCACTGGCGCGCGCACTACCCGGGCGTCGAGCAGTTGAACGTGGCGGTCATGGGCTGCGTCGTGAACGGCCCCGGCGAATCGAAGCACGCCGACATCGGCATCTCGCTTCCGGGCACCGGCGAGGATCCGCGCGCCCCCGTCTACGTGGACGGCAAGCTCTCGGTCACGTTGAAGGGCGACACGATCGCCGAGGACTTCGCCAAGATGCTCGACGACTACGTGGCGAACCGCTTTGGGAAGACTCCCGCGGCGCACTAGCGTGCCGCGCGCGAGCTCAGCGCTTACGCGCGAACACCAGCCGCTGGTGCTCCTTGCCCATGGGCGAGTCGGTGTCGCGCACCATGACCAGCGTGTCGGCGTGCGGCAGTGTCCAGCGTTCGCGCACCTTGAGCTCGAGCAACAGCACCTTGGCGCTCGACTCGAACACCAGCGCGTTGCCTTCGCGGTGGCCCAGCGTGCGGATGTCCTGCCCCATCACCTGGTTCGTGGCCTCCCCGTCGGTGCGGTAGCGGAACGCCAGCGCCAGCGAGTCGCCATCGGCACGCAGGCTGCGCGAGTCCACGTTCAACTGCGAGCCGGCCATGACGATCGTGTCGGTACGCCCCTTGGGCAGCTTGCGCCCCTTGGCCACCTCGCTCTGCGCGATCACGAGTTCCCAGCGCCCGGAATAACCCGGCGCCGCCGCGGGTGCCGGCGCAACGGCATGCGCGAGCGACGCCCCCACGAGTAGCCACGCACACACGAGCGCGCGCACCCATGATGAGCACGAGATCGCCGGGCTCGGCCACCTCGGCCAGGCGCGCCACCAGCCACTCGCGGCTGGC
>JAIOPA010000301.1 GCA_021414165.1 Candidatus Eiseniibacteriota bacterium | reverse complement strand
TGTCGGTCGAGGGCGACCTGTCCGAGGAAGAACTCGCGGACATCAAGAAGTTGGTCGCGAGCCTCGGCGATTCGCTCAAGGCACTGGGTGGCGGTGGTGATGACGACCACAGCGAGCGTGGCTCGCAGTCGCTCACCAAGCTCGACACTCAGGGCTTCGGCTCGCTGGCTGGCTTCGAGCTGCATGCCGAGCGCACGGTCGAAGTGACGCGCATCCACATGAAGCGCATGCCGGTGGCCCCGCCGCCGACCGTGGTGCCCATGTCGGATCCCACGATCGCGCCGGGCACGGGCAGCATCAACACCACGCCGATCTCCACGCCCGTGACGCCGGACCCGGCGCCCGCGCCCGCCTCCACGCCCCCCGGCCGCCAGCGCATCACGGCAGCGATGTTCAAGGGCCCGCGTCCGGTTCCGGGTGCCACGCCCGCACCGGCCACGCCGGCCAACCCCGCGACGCCGGCCAACCCGGCCACGCCCGCACCCAAGCCGGCCACGCCCGAGGCCGCCTGGGAGATGAGCTTCTCGCACAGCAAGACGACCACGGTCGCGAACATGCTGCGTGACTGGAACACGCCTTCGGCCGCCGACAAGCCCAAGGGTGTGCTCGACCCGAACGGCTCGACCACCGAGGACACGCCGATCACGACGCGTCCGTAGGCCAAGAACCCCGCCCTGCCGCCTCGCTCCCGCGAGTCACGGCAAGGCCGCCCAGCAGCGGCCGGGACCCTGTGTCCCGGCCGCTGCGCTTTTGCGACAGGCCGTCGCGTTGTGCGCGCCGCAGCGCGGGGCTAGTTTGGGCGCATGACCCCATCGACTGCCTGGACCCCGCGCAACCGCATCCTCGCCACGCTCGCCGGTGACACCACCGACCGTCCCCCGATCTCGTTCTGGGGGCACGTGTACGACCGCGAGTCCACCGCCGCCGACCTGGTGTCGCACACGCTCGAGCGCTGGCAGCGGCACCGCTGGGACTGGGTCAAACTCAACCCACGCAAGCACTATCATGTGGAGCCGTGGGGCGTGCGCTACGACTACTCGCGCGTGCCCGAGGGCAAGCCGTTCGTGTCGCACTATCCCGTGCATACGATCGGCGATTGGGATGCCATCGAGGAGAAACCGTTCGATGGCGGCGCACTGGGCGAGCAACTCGAGGCCGTGCGCGCGTTGCGTGCCGCACTGCCGGCCGACGTGCCGCTGCTGCAGACCGTGTTCACCCCGATCGCGATCCTGGCCGAGATGACCGAGCCGCCGGAGTCACTGCGCGATGCGCTCGCCACCGAGGGCCCGCGCATCAAGCGTGCGCTCGAGGCGGTCACGCGCACGTACGAGCGCTACGTGGAGGCCATCATGCGCGCTGGCGCCGATGGCATCTATCTCGCCACGGTCGACTGGGGCTCGCGCTCGTTCCTCACGCCCGACATCCTGCGCACGTGGTCGCGCCCGTACGACCTGCGGTTGCTCGAGGCCGCGGGCCGCTCGCCGTACCACATGCTGCATGTGTGCCAACGCGACGCGCTCGTGTTCGAGTTCGCCGACTACCCGGTGGGTTCGTTCTCCTGGGACTCGACATCGCCCGAGAACCCCACGCTCGCCGATGGTCTGGAGCGCCTGAAGGGCGCGGTCGTGGGCGGCCTTGGTCACGAGACCGATCTACAGGGCGGCGCCGATGTCGCGCTGGCCGCTTATCGGCGTGCGTACGCGCAGACGCGGGGCCGGCGCTGGATGTGTGCGCCGGGCTGCTCCATGCCGCCCAGCACACCCGACGCCACGTTGGCGGCGTTGCGCGACGAGGCCGAGCGCACCCACGCGTCGGTCTGATCTCGTCTGCCGCTTCCATCCCCACATCAATCCCAACACCTGACACGAGGTCCGCACGTGGTCGATCTCAATCCGCAGCGCGAGCAGATGGCCGATGAATCCATGGTCCGCAACCTGCGCGCGCAGGTCGAGTGCATCTGGCCGCAGGAGAGCGCACTGCTCGAGCGTTACGGTCTCTCGGGCGCACTGCGTATCCTCGACGCCGGCTGCGGCACCGGCGAGGCCACGGCGTTGCTCGCCGAGCGCTATCCGCAGGCCACGCTTCTGGGCGTCGACATCCTTGACCATCATCTGGCCACGGCCCGCGTGCGCAATGCTGCACACGGCGAGCGCGTCACGTTCGAGCATCGCAGCATCTTCGAGACCGGTCTGCCCGATGGCGCGTTCGACCTCACGGTGTGCCGTCATGTCGTGCAGAGCGTGCCGCACGCCGATCGCGTGTTCGCCGAGCTCAAGCGCGTCACCAAGCCCGGTGGTTGGCTGCACGTGATCGCCGAGGACTACGACATGCTGCACTTCCGGCGTGGCACGCCGGATCCGCGCGACTTCTGGCATGCCGTGCCGGCCGCGTTCACCGCGCGCGACCACAACGACCTGTTCATCGGCCGTCACGCCGCGCCGATGTTCGCGAAGCTCGGGCTCACCGACGTGCATGTGGACTTCGTGGTCGTCGACACGCTGCGTGCGCCGCGCGACTCGTTCGCGCGCGTGCTCGAGGCGTGGCGCGACGGTTACGCCGCGGCGAGCGCCGAGGTGGCCGGCATGCCGCTGGAGCAAGCCACCGCGCAGTTCAACGCCATGATCGCGAACATCCGCGACCCCGAGGGCTACGCACTCTGGCAGGTGCCCGTCGTGAGCGGACGCGTGCCGGCCTAGGAACGGCTAAGCGGCGCGGCGCGCCCCTTCGGGCGTGAACAACGCGCGCAGTGTCTCTTCCACGTCGCCAAACGAGAACGGCTTGGCCATGACGCGATCCACACCGCGCGTGGCCGCCGCCTCCTCCTCGAGCTGGAAGCCCCAGCCGGACACCAGGACCACTGCGGTCTCGCTGCGGCGCTGCTTCACGGCCGCGGCCAGGTCCCAGCCATTCACGTCGGGCATGCCGAGATCGGTGAACACCACGTCGAACTGCTCGCTGCGCAGCAGCTCGATCGCCGCCACGCCGCCCAACACCGGCGTCACATGGTGGCCCATGCCGCGCAACATCTCGGCGAGCACCGACAGCACCGTTTCCTCGTCGTCCACGACCATGCACTGCAACTGCGTGGGCGGCGGGCCCTCGGCGTGCGGCCCCAGCTCCACCATCACCGCGCCCACCGGGAACGTGAGCGTGAACACCGTGCCCTCGGACGGCGCACTCTGTACATCGATGTGCCCGCGATGGCGGGTCACGATGCCGTAGGCCACCGACAAGCCCAGCCCGGTGCCCTTCACTTCCTTGGTGGTGAAGAACGGATCGAAGATGCGCGCGCGCGTCTCGTCGTCCATGCCCACGCCACCGTCGCGCACCTGCACGCGCACGGTGTCACCCTGATCATGGCTCGCGATCCACAGGTCGCCACCCACCGGCATGGCGTCGATGGCATTGAGCACCATGTTCGTGAACACCTCGCGCAACTCGCTCGCGGCACCCGCGATGGTCTGCGTGGCCTTGAGGTCCAGATGCACGTTCACCACGAGCCCGCGGCGCTTCGCACCCGCTTCCCACGCCGGACGCGTGAGCTCGACCACGCCGTACAGCACGCGATTCACGTCGAGCGTCTCGAAGCGCTCGTCCTGGCGCACGCGCGTGAACTCCTGCACGCGGCGCACGGTCTGCGCGCCATCGACCGCGGCCTGCTCGATCACACCCAGCTGGCGGCGAATGCCGGTGTCG
>JAIOPA010000300.1 GCA_021414165.1 Candidatus Eiseniibacteriota bacterium | reverse complement strand
GCCTTCTGCGCGGCGAACGCGGGCGGCGACGGGGCGCGCTTGGGGGCGACGGGCTTCTTCTTCGCGACGGGCTTGGGGGCAGGGCGCTTGGCCGCGACCTTCTTCTTGGCGACCTTGCGGACCGGCTTCAGGCTGGCCTTGGGGGCGACGCGCGTCGCGATGGGCTTCTGCTTCGCCGTAGGCTTCCGCTTGGCGACGAGCTTCTTCTTGCTGGCAACCTGCGCCTTCGGCTTGGCCTTAGCCTTCGCCACAGCCTTCTTACGCGCGTTGGCCCGGCGCGGCGTGCTCACGCCCCGGCGCTTCGGCTTCGGCTTCGCGTGCTGCTTCTTCTTTGCCCCGCGTGCCACGCGGATCCCCGTTCGGTCGGCCGCTCCACAGAAGCGGCTCCGTTCCTTGTTACAGGCGGAGCAGTGGGTCGCTCACTCGGTGCGGTGGCCGCGACGATCGCGACGCGCACCTGCCTGCTATGCCTTCACACTCTCCGCCGGTGCGTACTCGTACACGCCCCGTCCCGACTTGCGGCCCAGGCGGCCAGCCGCCACGTACTGCTCCATCAACGGGCACGGCCGGAACTTCTCGCCCAGCGTGCGATGCAAGAACCGCAGGATCGACAACCGCGTGTCGAGCCCCACCAGATCGACCAGCTCGAACGGCCCCATGGGGTGGTTCAAGCCGAGCTTCAAGGCCTTGTCGATGTCGGCCGCGCTCGCCACGCCTTCCTGCAGCATGTAAAAGGCCTCGTTACCGATCATGGCGTTGATGCGGCTGGTCACGAACCCGGGCGACTCGCGCACCGTTACGCAATCCTTGCCCATCGCCACGCCCACGGCCTCGCACATCTCAATCGTCTCGTCGCTCGTCTCCAGCGCGCGCACGATCTCCAACAGCTTCATGCGATGCACGGGATTGAAGAAGTGCAGCCCCACCACCTGCTTGGGCCGGTTGGTCGCCGCGGCCATCTCGGTGATGCTCAGCGACGACGTGTTGCTGGCGAGAATGGCGTGCTTGGGCGCGAGCTTATCGAGCGCGGCGAAAATCTCGATCTTCAGATCGATGCGCTCGGGCACAGCCTCGATGATCAGGTCCGCATGCTTGGCGGCTTCTTCCAGCGTGGTCACCGCGCTCAAGCGCTTGCGAGCGCCGATCGCGTCGGCATCGGCCACCTTGCCGGTCGCCACACCCTTCTCGAAAATGGCACCAATGTCATCGATCGCGCGATCCAACTGCTCGCGATTCGTGTCCTGGAGCACGGTGGCATAGCCACCCAGCTCCGCCACGTAGGCGATGCC
>JAIOPA010000299.1 GCA_021414165.1 Candidatus Eiseniibacteriota bacterium | reverse complement strand
GGGCGTTCGCGTGATGGGCGCTCGCGACGCCACGTGTGTGCGTGACTCCGCGCGGCGGCGGCATGTGCGCGCGGCATGCTCCGTGCGAATGCCCTGCGCATGGGAGGGCGGGGAGCGTGCGCGCTGGCGGTGGCACTCTGGGCCGGCATGGCCTGCGGCCGCGGTGCCGGTGCTTGGGGTGCGCTCGCGCTGCTGATGCTCGCGTGCGCGGCGTGGGCACTGGCCGCGCGTGCGCTGCACACGCCCCGGGTGCGCGCGGTGCTCGTGGCGCTGGTGTTCGCGCTGCTCGGTGCCGCACGGCTGGCGGCGTGCGATGCGCGGCTCGGCGCTGCGCGCTCGCTCGCGCCACAGGCAAGCGCCATGGTGCGCGTGCTCGCGGTGGTCGACGAGCCGCCACGCCGAGAGAGCGACACGCCCGCGGCCACGGTGCGCGTGCTGGCGGCCGCACCGCGCTGGCCCACGGTCGCGCGGCTCACGCTGCGACTACCCGTGGGATCGATCGCCGAGTGGGGCGACACACTCGAGGCGCTGGCGCGCGTGGAGCCGCTGAGCCCACAGCGCGTACCGGGTGGCTACGATGCGCGTGCCGCCGGTGCATGTGCGGCGCGCATCGCCAGCGGAAGGGCGTTCGCGGCCCACGTACGTCCCGCGCGCGGCTGGCGCACGCTGGGTGTGCGCGCGCTCATGCGGGTGCGGCGTGCGTGCGAGCATGCGCTCGCGCGCTCGCTATCGCCCAGCACGCGTGCACTCGCGGCACCATTGTTGTTCGGCGATCGCGGTGGCATGGACCCCGACACCGACGCCATGCTGCGCGCCTCGGGGCTCGTGCACCTGTTGGCGTTGTCGGGACTACACGTGGCGTGGCTGGCCGGCGTGGCGCGCGCGGTTGCGGCACTGCTCGGGGCCGGCGTGGTGGGGCGAGCGTGCGCGGGTGCCGTGAGCGCATTGCTCTACGCCGGGCTCGCGGGGCCGATCCCGTCGTTGGCACGGGCGGTCGCGGCCGAGGCCGCGACCGCTCTGGCGCGCGCGACCGGCCGCGCACTCGATCCGCTGCAGTCGTTGGCACTCGCGTGCATCGTGTTGCTGGCGCTCTGGCCCGCGTGGGCGGGCGACCTGGGATTCCAGCTGTCGTGCGCGGCCACGCTCGGTCTGGTGGCGGTGGGTTCGCCGCTCGTCGAGCACGCACGGCTTGCGCCGCGCGGGTTGCGCACGTTGGCGAGATTGGCCGCACCCACGCTGGGCGCGCAACTCGTGGCGTTGCCATGGCTGCTCGCGCGCTTCCATGCGCTGCCGTGGACATCGCTGTTCGCGAACCTGGTCGCGGTGCCGGTGTCCGAGTTGTTGCTGGCCGCCGCAGGTCTGGGCGCGGTGCTCGATGCCGCGTTACCCGGCGCGGGCAGCGTGTGGCTGCATGCGGCCGAGCCGCTCGCCGCATGCCTCGGTGCGCTCATCGCGTGGCTTGGCGGGTTCCCGTACGCGTTGCTGCCGAGCGGGCGGGCCCTTGCGCCCACGCTGCTCGCCACGCTCGCTGCGGCACTCGCGGTGATCGCGCTCGCGGATGCGCGCACGCTCGATGCGCGCGGCCGCGCGTCGGCGGCGCGCACGTGGTGCGGAGCCACGAGCGCACTGTGCGCGGTGCTCGCGCTGCTGTTGGCGTTCGCCTCGCCGCCGCTGCGGCCGCCGCGCGGTGCGTGGTGGTGCGTGGCGATCGACGTGGGGCAGGGCGACGCGATCGCGATCGGCACCCAGCAAGGCTGGTGGTTGGTCGACACGGGGCCGCGCTCGCCGCGCTGGGATGCCGGCGAGGGCGCGGTGTTGCCGTTCCTGCGCTGGGCCGGCGTGCGACAACTCGACGCACTCGCGCTCACGCACGATGATGGCGATCACACGGGCGGTGCGCATGCGGTCGCGCGCGGGTTACCGGTGCGAGCGTGGTGGGCGAGTGCGCCGAGCGAGCGCGTGCCGGGGCCGGGCGCGCGCTTCCATGCGCGCACGTTCGTGCGTGGTGCGCGCGTGGCACTGGCGCCGGGCGGCGTGGTGCGCTGGCCGCCGCGCATCACAGACCCCGCGCGCGCGAACGCCGAGCGTGGCGACAACGCGTCATCCCTGGTGCTCGAGTTGGGCGAGGGTGCCGGGCGCGTGCTGCTGACCGGCGATGCCGACAGCCTGGTCGAGGCCGCACTGCACGTGGCGCCGGGTGTCGCGTTGCTCAAGGCGGGGCACCATGGCTCGGGTTCGTCGAGTGGTGCGGCATTCGTGCAGGCACTGCGTCCCGAGCGCGTCATCGTGTCGTGCGGCGCGCACAATCCGTATGGGCATCCCGACCGGCGTGCGCTCGAACGGCTCGCGAGCACGGGTGCGACGCTCGACCGCACCGACCACGACGGCACGCTGTGGTACGAGTGCGCGCCCTCCGGCGTGCGGCGGTTGGATTGGCGAGGCGGCGAGCCGTGGCGGCCACGCCACACGAGTGTTCCGGCAAGCGGAGCGGCCAGCGCGCCGCGTGCGCGCTAGACCTGCGTTGCGCCCGCGATCCATGCGGTCGCCATGCGATTGCCGCACCGCACCGCGCACGCTATCTTGCGGTGTGCTCCGCCACCGTCCTGCTCGCCTCGCCGTGTTCGCCTCCGGCAACGGTTCCAACTTCGAGGCCCTCGCCGCCGCGGCCGCTACTGGCTCGCTCGGCGGCTCGCTCGAGGTGGTGCTGTGCGACCAGCCCGGCGCTGGCGTGCTGGCACGCGCGGCCCGGCTCGGCATTGAATCACTCACGCCGCCCACCGGCCGCTTCCGCTCCAAGCTCGAGGACGAGTCGCCGTGGCTCGCCGCGTTGCGCGAACGCCGTATCGATGTCGTGGTGCTCGCGGGCTTCATGCGGCGGCTGCACGCCACGCTGCTCACGCCGTTCGCGGGCCGCATGGTGAACATCCATCCGTCGTTGCTGCCCGCGTTCCCCGGGCTCGATGCGATCGGTCAGGCGTACCGCCATGGCGTGCGCGTGACCGGCTGCACCGTGCACCTGGTCGAGGACGCCATTGACGCCGGTCCCATCGTGGCGCAGGCCGCGGTGGCCGTGCACGAGCACGACACGCTCGAGTCACTCACCGCGCGCGTGCACGAAGCCGAGCACGCGCTGTTCGCACCGGCGCTGCGCCGCTATCTCACCGAGCCCTGGCACATCGACGGCCGCCGGCTCGTGTTCGGCGCAGGCGAGGGGCTCGTGTTGCCCGAACCGGAGGCCGCGCATGGATGAGCAGGCGTTCATGACCCCCAAGCCTGAGTTGCACGCGGTGGTGTTCGATGCCGGTGGCACACTGGTGCGTATCGACTTCGAGTGGATCGTGACCATGCTCGCCGAACTGGGCATCGCGACCACGTTCGAGCAGGTGCGGCACGCCGAGGTGCATGGCCGGCGCCGCTACGATGCCGCCGCGGGCAATAAGCCCAACACGCCCGCGCTGGGGCTGCATCCGCCGCTCGGGAGTGTCGCCCCCACACGCTCGTACTTCTCGGGGCTTCTCGAGGCCGTGGGCTGCCGTCATCCGTTGCTCGAGGAGGCGCTCGAGCGCTTCCAGCAGAAGCAGGTGCCGCCTTCGCTGTTGTGGTCGCGCCCCATGGAGGGCGCGCGGCAGTGCCTCGATGCGCTCTCGGCGATGGGCATGCGCGCCTGCTGCGTGAGCAACTCCGATGGCCGCGCGGAGCATCATCTGGAGACCACGGGCAACCGCGCGGGCCTCGAGTTCGTGATCGACTCGCAGATCGAGGGCGTCGAGAAGCCCGATCCTCGCATCTTCCACATCGCGCTCGACCGCATGGGTGTGAAGCCCGAGCACGCGGTGTACGTGGGCGATCTTAAAAGCGTCGATGCCGCGGGTGCCCGCGGTGCCGGTATGAAGTTCGTGCTCATCGATCCGTACGGTGACTACGCGGATCCCGATCAACTGAGTGTCCGCCGGCTCGATGAGCTGCCGGCGTTGTTGGCTGAACGATTCACGCTCGTGACCGCACGGAGAGGATCCAGCGCGGCACATTCCTGAACGGCCGTCCCGAGAGGCGGCAGGAGGACCCCGATGAACAGTGTTGCCCCCATCGTCGTCGACCCGCGACTGCTCGAGCCCGTGAACGCCGTGGCCGAGCCCCAAGTGCCCGGCGCGTCGGTGTTCCGGCGCGGCAAGGTGCGCACCGTGTTCCACGCCGGACCGGAGCACTACGTGATCGTGGCCAGCGACCGGTTGTCGGCCTATGACTCCGTGCTACCCACGCCGATCCCCGGCAAGGGCGCGATCCTGTCGCTCATCTCGGCGTTCTGGATGAAGTCGCTGGCCGAGGCCGCGCCGCACCATCTGGTGAGCGACGATCCCACCACGTTCCCCGCGCCGTTCAACGAGCACGCCGCCATGCTCGCCGGTCGCGCGCAGCTGGTCCGCAAGGCCGAGCGCATCGACATCGAGTGCGTGGTGCGCGGCTACTTAACGGGCAGCGGTTGGAAGGAGTACAAGGCGTCGGGCACGGTGTGCGGCATCCCGCTGCCGGCGGGGCTCAAGGACGGCAGCAAGCTGGAGCCCGCGATCTTCACGCCCGCGAGCAAGAACGACCATGGCCACGACGAGAACATCTCGTTCGAGGTCATGTGCGAGCAGGTCGGCCGCGAGCGCGCCGAGGCGCTGCGCACGCGCTCCATCGCGCTCTACGAGGCCGCACGCGCGCACGCCTGGACGCGCGGGCTGGTGCTGGCCGACACCAAGTTCGAGTTCGGCGTCATCAGCGGCGAGTACGTGTTGATCGACGAGGCGCTCACGCCGGATTCGTCGCGCTACTGGGACCGCGCGTCGTACGAGGCGGGCAAGCTCTTGAGCTTCGACAAGCAGTTCGTGCGCGATTGGCTCGATGCCAGCGGCTGGGATCACGAGCCGCCCGCACCGGCGCTGCCGGCCGACGTGGTGAAGCGCACGCAGGAGTGCTACCTCGAGGCCATCCGCCGGTTGTCGGGGCCTGAGCAGTCCGCGGGGGAGCCGCGATGAGCGCGTCGAGCACGCATTCGCATCCCACGGCGGCGCCCACCGGCATCACCGGTTGGCCGCGCGCCGCACTGCTGTCGCTGTCCGACAAGACCGGCGCGGCCGAGTTCGCGGCGGCGCTGGCGGCGGGCGGCACGCAGATCCTGGCCTCGGGTGGCACGGCGGCACACCTCACCAAGGCGGGTGTGAAGGTGACGCCCGTCGAGGACTGGACCGGCTTCGGCGAGATGCTGGGCGGCCGCGTGAAGACGCTGCACCCGCACGTGCATGCGCCGATCCTGGCGCGCCGCGGGTCCGAGGTGAGCAGCAAGGGCCTGGTGCCGTTGGACCTGGTGGCCGTGACGCTCTATCCGTTCGAGGAGCGTGGCCGTTCGCTCGATGACGCCGGCATGATCGAGGAGATCGACATCGGGGGCGTGGCGCTGCTGCGCGGTGCCGCCAAGAACCACGACGGCGTGATCGTGATCCACGACCCAACACAGTACGCAGAAGTCGCCGAGGCCTTGAGCCGAGGCGTCACGCCAGAAGACCGCCGCCGCTGGGCGCTGGGCGCGTTCACGCGCACCGCGCGCTACGACGCGGCGATCGCATCCGAGCTGGCGCGGCGCTTGAGCGGTGCCGACGAGCCGCCCGCCATGCAGGCGCTCGTGTTGGAGCGCGCGCGCACGCTGCGCTACGGCGAGAACCCGCACCAGACCGCGGCACTCTATGTGCGCAGCGGCTCGGCGGGTGCGGTCGCGTCGCATCGTGAGGTGAAGGAACTGTCGTACAACAACCTGCTCGACCTGGACGCCGCGGTCATGCTGGCCGGGCGCTTCCAGCGGCCGGCGTGCGTGATCGTGAAGCACAACCAGCCGTGCGGCGCGGCCTGCGCCGACACGTTGGTCGAGGCGTACACGCGCGCACTCGCGGCCGATCCGTTGTCGGCGTTCGGCGGCATCGTGGCGGTGAACCGTCCGCTCGATGCGGCCACGGCGGCCGAGATCGCCAAGCTGTTCGTGGAGTGCGTGGCGTTCCCGTCGATCAGCCCCGAGGCCGATGCGTTGCTGGCGGCCAAGAAGAACGTGCGCCTGGTCAAGCTCACCGCCGCCGATCTGGCGCAGGCCGACGAGTGGCAGTTGAAGCCTGTGGGGCCGTGGGTGCTCGCGCAGCGCGATGGCTCGGGTGCCAAGCCGCCATGGCGCGTGGTCACCAAGCGTGCGCCGAGCGCCGACGAGATGAGCGCGCTCATGTTCGCCTGGCAGGTGGCCGACGCGGCGCGATCCAACGCCATCGTGCTGGCACGCGGCGAGGGCTTGATCGGCCTGGGCAGCGGTCAGACGTCGCGGGTCGATGCCGTGGACGTGGCGCTCATGAAGGCCAAGCGCGCCTCGCACGACGTGCATGGCAGCGTGCTCGCGAGCGATGGCTTCTTCCCGTTCCCGGACGGCGTCACGCATGCGGCCGAGGCGGGCGTGACCGCGATCGTGCAGCCGGGCGGCTCGGTGAAGGACGCCGAGGTCATCGCCGAGGCCGATCGACTGGGAGTGGCCATGGTGTTCACCGACCGCCGGGTGTTCCGGCACTAGCGCTTCACTCACCGAGAGGGTTCGCATGGACGCGACACAACGCCGCACCCTGGCCATGGCGGCCTATGCCATCGCCGGTATCCTGTTCGTGTTCTTCTTCGCACGGCAGTTCCTGTCGTGGGCCACGTACGATGACGCCAAGAACTCGATCGACTTCGGCATCGTCAAGTTCTCGTCGCGCCCGCCGTTCCCGAGCGATGCGAAGAGCGTGTTCCTGGGGCTCGTCACGCCCATCCTGATCGCCGCCGGTGGCCGCGTGTTCTCGCAGGGGCGCGACGCTTGAACCCGTTCGAGCTCGCCCGTGCCGAGCTCACCACGC
>JAIOPA010000423.1 GCA_021414165.1 Candidatus Eiseniibacteriota bacterium | reverse complement strand
CCGTACAGCACGCCGAAGCGCACCGGATGCGCATAGGCGAGCCAGTCATGCCGGATCCCCGCGAACCACGACGTGTGCACCAGCTCGAGCGCACGCTTGTCGCTGCCCGCCACGGCCGCCGCGTTGTGGAACGCACCCGCCAGCCCCTCGGCCGCGCCGCCACCGGCATTGCCCATGGCCGCGAGCCGCGCATCGGGCTCGATCAACGTGAACGCGCCGAACGTGGTGCCGACCTTCGTCTGCGCATGCGCCCACGAAGCCGTCAGCAGTAGCAAGCCCGTCATCGCGAGGCATCGAGCGATCGCAAGATCCGCGCGGCGCATCACTTCACCACCGCGAACTTGCCGGTCGCGGCCGGGTAACCGGGCGCATCGACATTGAAGATGTAGAGCCCCGGGGCCACATCGAGGTTGTCCTTGGTGCGCAGGTCCCAGGCCACGAAGCCATCGAGCGAGCCATCGTGCCGCAGCGTGCGAACAAGGTCGCCATGCACCGTGTACACGCGGATCGTGGCGCGCTGCGGGATGTTGCGGAACTCCACGCGGCGTTCACCGCGGCCGCGGATGTTGAGCAGCGCGGGTTCGAAGCTCGCGGCACCCATGTACGGGTTCGGCACCACATAGGGCTCGCCGTGCGCACCGGCCACCGCAGCGCTGCCCGCGCGCTCGCCGGTGGTGGTGAACTGGTAGCGGTCGCCGGGTTCGAACGGCCGCTTGAGCCGCAGGTTCCAGACATCGCCCGCACCGGGCTTGAGCAGTGGTCCGCGCCGCCCCTGCCCCAGCGTGTCCAACTGGATGCGCCAGGTGAAGTCGGCACTCGTGACCGGCGCGCCCACGGGGCGCGTGAGCACCTCGAAGCCCTCGCTCACCAACGACAGTGTGCCGTCGTTGTCGGAGTCGGTGAAGCGGAAGTCCATCTGCGTCTCGCCCGAATCGGTGACGGCGAACACCCGGAACTTGGCGGGCTTGGCCGGCCGGAACGGGAACGCGATGCTCGTGTCCACGTTGGTGGCCGCGAAACGCACCACCAGGTCCTCGGGGAAGCCCGGGCGCTTCAGGTTCACGTCACGTCCCGGCTGGTAGATCGCCGCGAGCCGCGAGTTGGTGGGCGAGCCCGCTGCGAATCCCGTGTTGGCCGTGTCGACCACGGTCTGCACCAGCGTGCCCACGATGGGCAGCAGGCCGGCGCCGATCGGGCCGCGGCCACTGGCCGTGAAGTCGTTGCCGCTCAGGAAGAGCGTCTCACCGCTCGTCACATCCGTGAGCGAGTAGCGCGTGGCCTTGACCGCGTCCGGCGTGTCCGACGTGAACGCCAGCTCGAACGTGTGGCCGTCGGGCACCTGCGTGGAGTTCTCGACCGCGATGTCGATCGTGCCCACCCCTCGCCCGTTCACATGGGTCGGCGTGTCGACGCGCGCACGTGCATAGCCCGGCACGCGCGGGTTCGGGCGCACCTTGACCACGTTGGTCGGGAAGATCGCGCCACCGCGCAGCGAGAACGAGATCGAGTACGAGTTCTCCGACGGATAGAACGATAGCGAGTCCAGCTCGGCACCCTGATCGAAGCCGTAGTCGTACGCGCACACCGCGTAGTAGTAGTCCTGCCCGTTCGTGACCGTGGAGTCCACGAACGAGTGGCGCAGGCCCGAGTCGGTGCCCAGGTTGTAGGCCACGCCCTCGACCGTCTTGCGCGTGAAGCCCTTGCGGCCATCGGCCAAGTCGAACTGCGCGATCGGGCGGCCATTGCCGATCGTGTTCGTGCCGTTGCCGTTCGTGATGATGCGCGCATCGCGGAACTCGGGGTCGGTCGCGCGATAGACCCGGTAGCCCTCGAAGTCGAACTCACCCGTCACCGGATCCACGCTGCGCTCGGCAGCGTCATCCCACGTGAGGTGCACGCGGCCATCGGACGCCTCGGCGGTCACGATGGGGCGCGTGGGCGGCACCGCGAACTGGTAGTTGGCGTTGTAGATCTGCTGCACCGTGCGCACCGTGCCGCGCAGTTCGTCCAGATCGCCGCCGTACGCCAGCGCCAGCGAGAAGCGCTCGGTCTGCCCGGGCTTCAGCTTGAACGGACCCGAGGCGAACAGGAACCCGATGTTGTAGTTGGATGCCAGCGCAGCATCGAAGCGCGAGGCCGAGTCGGGGTTCGTGAACTGGCGGAACAACCGCTCGGGCCAGTTCTGCGTCTCGGTGTAGAACAGCACGCCGTCGGTGGTGGGGTCCGGGTTGCCCTGCCCCGCCTTGATACGGTTCTGCTTGAAGCCGGTGAGGCCGATCTGGTCCGACTCGTTCAGGTCGGTGCGATCGAAGTTCGTCTCGCCCTCGGTGGGGATGCCATCGCCCTCGCCAGCATCGTGGGTGTCCTTCACACCGTCGCTGCCGAGGTCGTTGAACTCGGCGAGCCAGTCCATGTCCTCATCGCCCGTCCACCACGCGCCCACGCGGTACGCCGGCCGGCGCTCGATCGGGCCATAGGTGGCCACGAAGCGCGCGGTGTCATAGTTCGCCGCGAGGTAGTCGAGGATCGCCTGCTGGCCGGTGATGAGCGTGCCCGGGCCGCCATCGCGCTTCTCGTCGGTGATGCCGTCCTTGTCGTCGTCGATCGTGTTGAACGGATTGCCGGGCGTCTCAAGATAGGCGTAGCCCAGGTAACCGGTCGGGCTGCAGGAGCCGCGCAGGTCGCGGCCGTGCCCGGAGCGGTCCCACGTGTACACCAGGTTCAAGCCGCTCGACTTGTCGAAGAACGCGTTGTCGTCGTCGGACTCGAAGATGCCGTCGCACGACAACAGCGAGCCGCCCACGCCCGAGTCCATGTAGAGTCCGAACACGATGTTGTCGTCGTACTCGGTGGTGGCCTCGTTCGTCACATCGTAGTGCCAGAAGATCACGTTGCCGGCCTGGGGATTCGCCCACTG
>JAIOPA010000422.1 GCA_021414165.1 Candidatus Eiseniibacteriota bacterium | reverse complement strand
GATCGTGATGAGGCCATCGGTCGGGGTGATCGTGGCCTACACCGCACCGGTCGTGGCCGCACCACCGCGATTGCGCAGGGCCACACGCTCGTCGACCGTCTCGCCCGCATCGGCGAAGCCGTCGCCGTTACCGTTCGTGCCGCCCACGGTATCGTCGTCGACCGAGAGCGCGCCCTCGCCCACCGCCGCGCCTGCAGAGGCCGTCACGTTGAGCGTCTGCTGGAACGGCCGGGCGTTGTACGCCGTCACCGTGATCGTGAACGCGCCGGTCGAATCCGGACGGAACGGCAACGTCACGTTGCCCGCGCCATCGGTGAGGGCGCTGCGGAACTCGTCGTTCGCCTTGTAGGCCGTGACGCGCGCCTTGTAGAGCGGAAGGCCACCCGTCTCGACGTGGATGCTGATCGCCGAGTCGCCCAGCGCATACGACGACGGCCCCGTCACCTGCAGCGTGCGGAACTCGCCGTTGTACATGCGCAGTTCGGGATCGCCGAGCATGAGCAGCGTCATCTGGGTCCAGCGGTTCACGCCGTCATAGAACGAGAACGCCACGAACGGCAGCTTCTGGCGCGCCTGCAGTTCGCCGATGGCGGACACGCTGTCGACGAAGAACAGCCGGAAGTACTCCTGCTGGTAGGCACGGCCAGCCGTCGGGAAGTCGAAGCGCGTCGAGCCGACCACCGTGACCGCGCCGCCGTTCGGGTTCTTGAAGAACGCCTCACCGATGCACGGGAAGTCGATGGCGCTCGACGTACAGTCGATGGCGTACAGGTTGAACAGCTTATTGCCGTTGGTGAGCCCCGAGGCGTCCGAGTTCACCATGGTCGCGTCACCGAGCGACATGGAGTTACGGAAGCCGTGGCCCACGTGCAGCGCCAGGCCGGGGCCGGTCTGCAGTTCGGCGAGCACCGCGGCCTTGTTCTCGGGCAGCGCGCCCGGGCGGTACGCGGGATCGGTGTTGTTCTCGTACAGACGCTTCACTGTGATCGACGGGTTGCGATCCGTGAACGGCAGGATGTCCTCGGCGAGCTGCGCGCCATCGAGGTCGATCGGGCCACCGTTGTAAGGCTGCGGGAACAGCACCTCGGCGAACAGCAGCCACTTATTGAGGTAGCCGGCGACCGGGTTGCGCTCGTACTGGAACGTCTTGGTCACGAACGTCTGCGCCTCGAGCGGCGTGCTGACCGTGGCGCGGCCCACGTAGACCTCGGGCAGCAGGTCGGCATTGTCACCGGGCACGAACTCGTCCTGGAACCCCTCGCCGTACTCGCTGTTGCCATCGGCATTCCAGTTGCCATCGAGGCACGAGTAGTAGATGTCGGCCGCGATGTGCTCGAGCTGGTAGAACGACACGTTGAACGCGAGGCGCTCGGGGATGATCTCGGTGTCACCGCCCAGCAGCACCCACTTCACACCCCAGCGCGAGTACGCGTCGCGGATGAACAGACGGATGCGCTCGGCATCGTCCGCACCGATCGGGTACTGCTGCCGGATGAACGACAACGTACGCACCACGGCCGGCACACCG
>JAIOPA010000330.1 GCA_021414165.1 Candidatus Eiseniibacteriota bacterium | reverse complement strand
AGGGCTACACCGGAGCACTCGTGTTCGACGCCGCGCTGCTGCTCGACTGGGGCTTCGAGCGCGAGTGCGATGCCGTGCTCGCCGTGCTGGCTCCTCGTGCGCAGCAGATCGCGCGGCTCACGAGCACGCGCGGCTGGACCGCCGACGAAGCCGAGCGTCGCTTGGCCGCGGCCCGCAGTGACGATCGCTTCCGCGCGTTGGCCGATCACGTGCTCATGAACGACGGCAGCGAGGAACTGGCGGTGGACTCCGCCACGCGCTGGCTCGCGGCGCAGTTGGCGGCACGCACGCCGGAGCGCGCATGAACGTGTTCCAGCGCATGGCCAACGCGATCGCGAAGCTGTTCCAGCGCACGCCCGTCGATCCCGAGCATCAGGCGAGCCGTGCGGTGCACGCGCTCGAGAACGCGCTCGCCGAGAGCGATGCCGAGGCCCGGCTCACGCGGTTGCGCGAAGCACTCGCGCTCGCCGAACGGATCACCGGGCCGCAGGGCGATTCGTTGGTGCTCGAGGCCGCGCTGCACCTGGGCGAGAAGTTGCGCGCCGCCGGGCGTCGCGATGAGGCCGCGCTGCACTTCGAGAAGGCGGTCATGCGCAGCTTCCGGGTGCCGGATCCCACTGGCCGGCATCGGCGTGCAGGCGTGCTGTCGCGGCTCGGCATCCTGGATCAGGAGGCGGGCGAGTTGCTGCGTGCGCGTGCGCGTTACCGCGAGGCGCTCGACCTGGGCCGAGACTCCGACTCGCAGCACCTGCTCGGCATGCTCACACAGGCCGCGTTCAATCTGGGATTGCTGCACAGCGAATCAGGTGATGACGACATGGCGGTGGCGAGTTGGGAGTCCGCGCTGGAACTGGGCGTGAAGGCCGGCCATTCGGGCGGCTGGGATCCGGCCGCGGTCGCCGCGTTCAACCTAGGGCATCACTTCGCGCGCCACGGTGAGGAGACGCGCGCACGCGCCATGTTCTCGGCGGTCGCACGCATCGCGGAGCCGTCGGGCACGGCCTTGGGCCGCATGGCCTGCGCCAAGGCGTCACTCGCACTGGCCGCACTGGCCGAGCAAGAGGGCTTGTTCGGCGCGCACGAGGCCGAGCGGCAGTACCAACGCGCCGTGCAGTTCGGGCGCGAGAGTGCGTTGCCCGAGGGTGCACTGGCCGCGCTGCAGGCGTCGCTCGCGTTGGGCGAACGCGCCTCGGGCGCGCGCCGCCACGCCGATGCCGAGCGCCACTACGGCGAGGCGCTGGCGTTCGCCGAGCAGTGCGAGGCCGGCGCGGCGTTCCGCTTTGAACTGCTCGCGCGGTTGCGACTGGGGCAGACGCTCGCCGAGTCCGGCAAGCGCGAGGACGCGGTGCCGCACCTGAACCACGTGTTCCAGATCGGCCGCCGCACCGATGAGCCCGTGCTGCGCGAGCTTGCCGGTCAGGCCGCCTGCAACCTGCATCGCGCGCTCGGTACGCTCGAGCGCTGGGACGAGGCGCGGCAGTTGGCCGACGAGTCACTCGCGTTCACGCGCACGCTCACGTCGGGCACCGGTCGCGCGCTCGAGGCCGCCGCCACCTATGCGCATGCGTTCCAGGCCATGCACGAGCAGCGCATCGACGATGCACTGGTCGAGTTGGCCGATGTGGTGCGGCTGGGCCGCGAGAGTGGGGTGGAGGTGGGCAGCCGCATCGCGCTCGATGCGCAGTTGCTGGTGGGCCATCTGCACCGCCAGGCCGGCCGGTTGGAGCCGGCGGTGCGCGCGTTCAAGGACGCGCTCGCCTCGCTGCGCGACCGGCCCGAGGGCAGCGACGATGCCGAGGCCGACAGCATGGCGGCCATGGCGCACGTGAACCTGGGCCACGCGTTGCTCGGGCTCGAGCGTGAGTTCGAGGCGCAGAAGTCGTACGAGACCGCGCTCACGCGGGGCCGCGCGAGCGGTATGCCGAGTGGCCGCGCCGCCGCCTCCAACGCCGCGCTCAACCTGGGCATGCTCATGGAGGGTGAGGCCAGCGACGAGCAGCGCCGCGAGTGGTTCGAGGTCGCGCGCGCGATCGGCCGCACCAGTGGCACGCCGCTCGGCGTGCAGTGCGCCGTGCAGGCCGAGCAGGCGCTCGAGCGCATGAAGGGCAAGGGCGAACGGCCCGAGTGAGCCCAGCGTGGCTGCGTTGCGCACACGCGTGGCGGCCCGTAATGTGGGAGCAACTCTGAAGTGGGGCGCATCCGCGTCCCCACGGTCCCACTCCCGCCACGAGCCCCGCCATGTTGATCCCTGCAGAACTGCGCAAGCGCCTCGAGCAGACCGGC
>JAIOPA010000329.1 GCA_021414165.1 Candidatus Eiseniibacteriota bacterium | reverse complement strand
GAGCGACATCCATACGGATGGGATGGGAGGCGCACATGCCTGAGGACGGCGACATCGGTAGTCGAAGCAGCCACGCTTGGCCGCAGGTGATCCAGGGCGGCATGGGCGTGGGCGTCTCCGGTTGGCGGCTCGCTCGTGCGGTGGCCGAGCGCGGGCATCTGGGTGTGGTGTCAGGCTCGCTGCTCGACACGGTGTTCGTGCGCCGGCTTCAAGACGGCGATCCCGGCGGCCACATGCGCCTCGCCATGGCGCACTTTCCGCTGCCCGCGGTGGCGGCTGCGGCCGAGCGCGACCACTTCCGCGAGGGCGGCCGCGCGGCGGGCGAGCCGTACAAGCTGCTCACCGTGCACGGGCTCGATGTGAGCGCCGAGCGCGAGGCGCTCACCATGCTGGCGGGCTTCTGCGAGGTGTGGCTGGCGCGCGAGGGACACCAGGGCCTCGTGGGCATGAACCTGCTCACCAAGGCCGCATTGCCCAACGCCGCGTTCCTGTATGGCGCGATGCTCGCGGGCGTGCATGTGATCTTGATGGGCGCGGGTATCCCACGCGACGTGCCGGCGGCACTCGATGCGCTGGCCGAGGGCCGCGAGGCGCGGCTCAAGCTCGATGTGGACAGCGGCCCGCTCGATGACGCGTGGGTGCGATTCGATCCTGCGCGGCACTTCGGTGCGGACGTGCCCAAGTTGGAGCGGCCGCGGTTCCTGGCGATCGTGTCGAGTCACCTGTTGGCGGGCGTTCTCGCCAAGAAGGCGAGTGGTCGCGTCGACGGCTTCGTGGTCGAGCATCACATCGCGGGTGGGCACAACGCGCCGCCGCGTGAGGGCGCGCACGATGCCAACGGTGAACCGGTCTACGGCGAGCGCGACGTGGTCGACCTGGCCAAGATGCGCGGGCTCGGGCTGCCGTTCTGGTTGGCGGGCGGGACGGGCAGTCCCGAAGCGGTGCGCGACGCACTCGCGGCCGGGGCGGCCGGCGTGCAGGTGGGCAGTCTGTTCGCGTTCAGCGATGAGTCCGGCATCGAGCCTTCGCTCAAGCGCGCGGTGCTCGCGGCCGTGGTGCGCGGCGAACTTGAGGTGCACACCGATCCGCTCGCCTCACCCACGGGCTATCCATTCAAGGTGGCGCGCTGGCCGGG
>JAIOPA010000328.1 GCA_021414165.1 Candidatus Eiseniibacteriota bacterium | reverse complement strand
GGCCGCGCGCCGCGTGCGCAAGCGCTGGGGCGGTGGCATGCGCCAGGCCGGTATCCTGGCGGCGGCCTGCCTGCACGCGCTCGACCACCACATCGCGCGCTTGGCCGATGACCATGCGCGCGCCCGCCGGCTGGCCGAGGGCTTTGCGCAGGCCCCGGGCGTGTCGGTGCCCAAGCCGGACACGAACATCGTGATCGCCGATCTCGAGCCGGGGGCCCCGGACGCTGCCACGGTGGTGGCCGCGCTCGCAGAGCGTGGCGTGCGCACGGTGCCGTTCGGTCCCCGCCGGGTGCGGGCCATCGCGCACCTCGACGTGGACGATGCCGGCGTCGAGCGGGCCATCGGGGCGTTCCGCGAGGTGCTCACCCAGGCGGTGGGCGCGGCCCGCTGAACGCGCGTTTCTCGTTCGGAGAACGTTGCGCGCGAACGCGTGCGCCGCGAACACGCGTCGCGCCCGGAAGCGCTTACGAAAGTGGACGCTCGGGGGGGCGCATGCTAGCTTCCGCCCGCTTCGGACGACACTGGTTCTCACGCCTTGGATCAGGATCAGGATGACCCACGAGCGACCCTCAGGCCGCCCCGGGACCTTGTTCCTGGTCGCGACGCCGATCGGCAATCTCGAGGACGTCTCCGCGCGCGCGCTTCGCGTGCTGCGCGAGGCCGACCTCGTGGCCGCCGAGGACACACGACATACGCGACGACTCCTGACGCATTTCGGGATCGAGGCGTCGGTCGTGAGCCTGCACGAGCACAACGAGCGCGCCCGTGCGGCGTCGCTCATCGAGCGCGTGCAGGACGGTCAGAGTGTGGCATTGGTGACGGACGCCGGTTCGCCGGGGATCGCCGATCCGGGATTCCCGGTGGTGCGAGCCGCGGTGGCCGCGGGGGTGCGCGTCGAGAGCATCCCGGGACCGAGTGCGGTGATCACCGCACTGCAGATCTCGGGGCTGCCCACGGACGCATTCCTGTTCGCCGGGTTCCTGCCGCCCAAGGGGGCGGCCAGGCGGCGCAAGCTCGAAGAGTTGTCCGAGGGCCGCGAGACGGTCGTGGTGTTCGAATCACCGCATCGCATCGATGCGTGTCTCGAGGATCTCGAGGCCATCTGGGGTGAACGTCCGATCGCGCTAGCGCGCGAACTGACGAAGCTGCACGAACAAGTGTTGCGCGGCAGCGCGCGCGAAGTCCGCGCGGCGCTGCGCGCTGAGTGGAAACGAGGCGAGATGGTGCTGGTGCTGGGAGGCCGGACGCGCGTGGAGCGCGGCCGCGAGCGCGAGTCCAGGGAAGGCGGGGAGCCGGAATGAACACTCCCCAAGCCGTGGCTCAGCAGCCGGAGGGTGGATTGGGCGGTTACAAGGATGCGCTCAAGAAGTTCGCGCACGGAGCGTTGGATCCGCTCGTGCGAGGGCTTCTGGCGATCGGCATCAAGGCCGATCACCTCACGGCCATCGGCTTCATCCTGTGTGTCGCAGCCGGTCTGCAGTTCGCGACCGGTCATTTCCGCATGGCGTCCACGCTCGCGTTGTTCTCGGGGATGTGCGACATCCTCGACGGACAGGTCGCCCGTGGCGGCGGCAAGGTGACGCGCTTCGGCGCGTTCTTCGATTCCACGCTCGACCGGGTCGCCGAAGCGGCGATGCTCATGGGGTTGAGCTGGTACTACACGGCCCAGTTGGTCGATATGGCCGTGAATCCCAACCGTGTGCTGGCGAACCTCCAGCACGGTCTCGAGCCCATCACCTTCTTGCTCATCGCCAGCATGGCGGTGCTCGCGATGGTGGGTTCGTTCATGGTGTCGTACACGCGGGCGCGCGCCGAAGGGCTCGGGCTCGATTGCAAAGTGGGCTGGTTCGAACGGCCTGAGCGCATGGTGCTGCTCATCGTGGCGGGATTCTTCGGCCTCGGCCCGGTGATCCCGGGCGCACTCATCGTGCTCGCCGTCTTCTCAATCGCCACCGCGATCCAGCGGATGGTGCACGTCTGGAAAATCACCCGCGAGTCGGGTCCGGCATCCTCGGAGGTCTGAGCGTCATGGGTAAGGTCAGAGTCGCGATCATCGGCGTGGGCAACTGCGCCTCATCGTTCGTTCAGGGTCTGTACTACTACCGCAACGCCAAGGCCACGGATCGCATCCCCGGCCTCATGCACACGAACCTGGGCGGCTACCACATCAGCGACGTCGAGATCTCGGCGGCGATCGACGTGGATGCCAACAAGGTCGGCAAGGACGTGTCCGAGGCCATCGGTACGTGGCCGAACAACACGGTCATGTTCGCGAAGGTGCCCAAGATGGGCGTCAAGGTGCAGCGCGGCATGACGCATGACGGTCTCGGCAAGTACCTGTCGCAGATCATCAAGAAGGCGCCGGGCTCCACGGTCGACATCGTGAAGCTGCTCAAGGACACCAAGACCGATGTGGTCGTGAACTACCTGCCGGTCGGCTCGGAAGAGGCCACCAAGTGGTACGTCGAGCAGGTGCTCGAGGCCGGCTGTGCGTTCGTGAACTGCATCCCGGTGTTCATCGCGCGTGAGCCGTACTGGCAGCAGCGCTTCGAGAAGAAGGGCCTGCCGGTCATCGGCGACGACATCAAGTCGCAGGTCGGCGCCACGATCACGCACCGCGTGCTGGCGAACCTGTTCGTCGACCGTGGCGTGCGTATCGACCGCACCTACCAGCTCAACTTCGGCGGCAACACCGACTTCATGAACATGCTCGAGCGCGAGCGTCTGGAGTCCAAGAAGATCAGCAAGACGTCGGCCGTCACGAGCAACATCCCGTACGACCTGCCCGCGGAAGACGTGCACGTGGGCCCGTCGGACTACGTGCCGTGGTTGAAGGACCGCAAGTGGTGCCACATCCGCATGGAAGGCACGACGTTCGGCGATGTGCCGTTGAACCTCGAGATGAAGCTCGAGGTGTGGGACTCGCCGAACTCCGCCGGCATCGTGATCGACGCCGTGCGTTGCGCGAAGCTCGGTCTCGACCACGGCCTGAAGGGTGCGCTCATCGCGCCGTCGTCGTACTTCAAGAAGTCGCCGCCCGTGCAGATCCCTGACGATACCGCGCGCGATCTGGTCGAGAACTACATCAAGGATCCCAAGGGCGTCGAGAAGCTCATGCGCACGAACCCGCCGATCCTGAAGCGCGAGGCGGCCCCGACGCGCAAGCGTGCACCGGGTGCCGAGAAGTTGATCCAGGCCACCAAGCCCAAGACCGGCGCTTCGGCGAACGGCAATGGTCACGCGCCGGTCGCGGTGGTCAAGGCGGCCAAGGTCGCCAAGGTCGCCAAGGTCGCCAAGAAGCCGGTCAAGAAGGCTGCCAAGTCGCGTCGCGCCCCGGCGCGCGCGCGCTGAGCGAGGCTCCCATGCCCGGGCTCTTCGTCTCCTTTGAAGGTGGCGAAGGCTCGGGCAAGAGCACGCAGATCACGCGGCTCGCAACCCGGCTCCAGGCACTCGGTCACGATCCCCTCGTGACCCGGGAGCCGGGTGGCACGCCGCTCGCCGAGAGCATCCGTGGCTTGCTGTTGCAGGCCGCGCCGGCGCCCGGCCCCATGACCGAGGTGCTACTCATGATCGCGGCGCGTTCGGATCTGGTCAGCACCACGATCCGTCCTGCGCTCGCTGCGGGCCGTGTCGTGCTGTGCGATCGCTACACCGATTCCACGCTGGCGTATCAGGGGGCGGGCCGCGGGCTCGAGTCCTCGATGCTCGTGCAGTGGAACCGCGCGGCGACCCAGGGACTCACGCCCGGCCTCACGCTGCTGTTCGATGTGTCGCCCGAGCTGGGCCTGGCGCGCCGTGCGCGTGCCGCGGGCACCGCGAACCGGCTCGATCTGGAGCCCGAGGCGTTCCACGACCGCGTGCGTGCCCGCTATCTCGAACTGGCCGAGGCCGAGCCCGAGCGCTTCGTGGTGCTCGACGCCGCGCTGTCGCCGGAACAGCTCGAGACCGCCGTCTGGGCCGCTGTGGCGCTGCGTCTTGCGCCCGCAACGGGCGCGCGCAGCGTGGTATAGTCGAACCCCCACACTTCCAGTGATCTGCGGACGCGCCGGCCGCGCGCCCGCGTTCGTGTTTCCGCCCTCGTGATCCTGCCCGGAGGTTCCCCGATGCGCCGTCGTGTGATGCTCGGTGCCGTGCTCGGCGTGCTGTTCGCGCTCGGCTGGTGGGCCGGTGGCAGTCATGCGGCGCGCGGGCTGTACTCGGGCCTCGATCTGTTCGTCGAGGTGCTGCAGACCGTGCAGGCCAACTACGTCGACCCGGTCGACACGGGCAAGCTGGTCACCGGCGCCATGCGTGGCGTGGCGCACGGACTCGATCCGTGGTCGCGCTATCTGGACCCCGAGGAGTTCCGCGCCGTGCGCGGCAGCATCCAGGGTGCGTTCGATGGTATCGGCGCATCGCTCGATCAGCGCGATGGCTGGCCGGTCGTCATTGCGCCCATCGAGGGCTCGCCCGCCTGGGACGTCGGCCTCCTGCCCGGCGACGTGATCGGCCGCATCGATGAGCGCGCCACGTTCGGGCTGTCGCCCGACGAGGTGAGCGCCAAGCTGCGCGGCCCGGCCGGCAGCAAGGTCGTGCTCGACCTGGTGCGCGATGGCGAAGAGAAGATCATCACGCTCGAGCGCCGCCGCGTGGTCGTGAAGAACGTGCCGTACGCATTCGTGGCCGCGCCCGGTGTGGGCTATGTGCGCCTCGCGCACTTCTCGCAGGGCGCCGCCAAGGATGTCGCCGCGGCCGTCGATACGCTGCGCGCAGCGGGAGCGCGCGCCATGGTGCTCGACCTGCGTGGCAATCCGGGTGGCACGATCGACGAGGCCGTGGCCATTGCCGGCCAGTTCCTGCCCAAGGGCGCGCGCATCACCGAGACGCAGGGCCGCGCGCCGAACGCCGACAAGACCTACGACGCGAATGGCGCGCGCAGCGAGCTGGCGTGGCCGCTCGCGGTGCTCGTCGATCGCGGCAGCGCGTCGGCGTCCGAGATCCTGGCCGGCGCACTGCAGGACCACGACCGTGCCGTGCTCGTGGGAGACAGCACGTTCGGCAAGGGTGTGGCCCAGCAGATCTATCCGCTCCGCACCTCGCTGGGCGCGGTGCAGCTCACGGTGTCGCACTACCTCACGCCCAGCGGCCGCTCCATTCATCGCGAGCACGCCAGC
>JAIOPA010000294.1 GCA_021414165.1 Candidatus Eiseniibacteriota bacterium | reverse complement strand
CACGGTCGACACGCTCGAGCACGAGTTGGCCGCGCTGCTCGACGATGCGCCGCGCCGCCGCGCACTGGGCGAGGCCGGCCGGGCCTACGTCGAGCGTGAGCACGACGCGCACGTGATCGCCCGGCGGCTCATCGCGCTCTATCAGCGCATCGGTGCGGCATGAGCCTGCGCGACTCCTTGAAGAAGCTGTCGGGCGAATCGCTCATCTACGGCATCGGGCAGGTGAGTGGCCGGGCGGTGAACCTGCTGCTCGTGCCACTGCTCACGCGCGTGCTGCTCAAGCAGCAGTTCGGCGTGGCCGACCTGGTCACGGGCTATTCCGCCAGCCTGCTGCTCGTGTTGGTGTTCGGCATGGACGGTGCGCTCGCGCGCTTCTTCTACGAGCAGCCCGACAGCGCCACGCGCAAGCGCATGGCGTCGTCGTCGTTCGTGTTCCGGCTCGTGACCAGTGTGTCCATCGCCAGCCTCATCGTGGTGCTGGCCGGCCCGCTCGCCGAGCGGCTCATGGGCGGCGCGGTGTACGCCAAGTACCTGCGCATCGGCGCCATGACGCTGCCGTTCACGTTGATCGTGCTGTTCTGCAACGACCTCCTGCGCGTCACGTTCCAGCCGTGGAAGTTCGTGGCGCTCAATGTGACCCAGACGGTGCTCGTGGGCGGGCTCACGATCTATCTGGTGGTCGGGCAGAAGCTGGGTGTGGTCGGGGTGCTCTACGGCAAGCTGCTCGGCGACGGGCTCGCCGCACTGCTCGGCGTGCTGCTGTCGCGGCACCACCTGCGGCCGCTCGTCGACCGCGCGCTGCTGCGCCGCATGCTGGGGTATGGCGTCCCGCTCGTGCCGGTGGCGTTCGCGTACGGCATCATCGGTTCGGTGGACCGCTGGGCGCTGCAGCACTTCGCGTCGCTCGACGAGGTGGGCACCTACGCGCTCGCGATCAAGTTCTTCGCGGTGGTCACCATGGGCGTCTCGGCGTTCCAGCTGGCGTTCATGCCGTTCGCGTTCGCGCGCGCCCAGGACCCCGAGGCCCCGCGGCTCTATGCGCGTGTGCTCGGACTGTACGTGGCCATCGCCACGGCCGGCGCACTGGCGGTGGGACTGTTGGCGCCGCTCGGGATCCAGCTGTTGGCCACCCAGGACTACGCCGCGGCGTCGCGTCCGGCGCTGTGGCTGGCCTTTGCCGCGGTCGCACAGGGGGCTTACTATGTCGCGGCTCTGGGCATCAACCTCTCGCTCCGCAACCGCTTGCTCGGCCTCTCGGCCGGGGGCGCCGCGCTGCTCGCGGCCGCTGCCAACCTGGTGCTGGTGCCGCGCCTCGGCGCGGAAGGCGCCGCGATGGCGACGTGCGCGGGTTACGTGACGTCCGCTGTGCTCACTTACGTGATCTCGCAGCGCGTCTACCCGCTGCCGTATCGCGGGGCACGGTTGGCGGCGTTGTTCGCGGTGGGGGTGACGCTCGGGGCGCTCGCGGTGCGGTTCGCGCCCGCGGGTGCAGCCGGTGCGGCGGTGCGCATGGGTTCACTCGTGCTGTACGCGCTGGTGGCATGGAAGAGTGACGTGTGGAAGGACCGCGGCGCGCTCCGGCACAGGCCGGTCGCGACGTAGGCCGTTCCACGAAGGCAGCTCAGGGAAGCCGTTCAAGAAGTCTGCTCAGAAGAGCGCTCGAAAGGCGGAATACGGACATGTGCGGGATCGCCGGACTCTACGACCGACACGGACGTGCGGACCTCGGACGCTTGCAGGCCATGTCGCAGCTGCTCCGCCAGCGCGGCCCCGATGACGAAGGCGTCGTGCTCATCGACCCGGCCTCGGGTGCCACGTTCACGCATGGCGGCGCCGACACGCCGGCCGCGGTGTTCAAGTCGGGCCTGCCGTTCGCGCCGGGCATCGCGCGCGGCACGCAGGCCACCGCGCAGCACGGCGTGGCGTTGGCGCACCGCCGGCTGGCGATCGTCGATCTGGAGCCGACCGGCCACCAGCCCATGTGCGACAGCTCCGCGCGCTGCTGGATCGTGTACAACGGCGAGATCTACAACCACGTCGAGCTGCGCGCCGAACTCGAGAAGACCGGTGTGCGCTTCGTGGGCAAGAGCGACACCGAGGTGATCCTGGCCGCGTATCGCGCCTGGGACGAGAAGTGCCTCGAGCGCCTGAACGGGATGTTCGCGTTCGCCATCTGGGATGCCGACCGCAAGCGGCTGTTCTGCGCGCGCGACCGCATGGGCGTGAAGCCGTTCTATTACCAGTACGACGGCCACTCGTTCGCGTTCTCGTCCGAGGCGCGCGCGCTCGTGCTCACGCAGCCGTGGCGCATCAAGGCGCACCTGCCCGCCGTGCACGACCTGCTGGCACTCGACTGGGTCGACCACGAGATGCACACGTTCTTCGAGGGCCTGCGCCAGCTGCCCGCGGGGCATTGGCTGTCGGTGGGTGAGAGCGGCTTCAACATCCAGCGTTGGTGGGGCCTCGATCCCGCCGCGCACGCCAGCGGCAGCGCGGCCGATCTCGCGCAGCAGTTCGGCGAGCTGTTCACGGATTCGGTCAAGCTGCGCCTGCGCGCCGATGTCGAGGTGGGTTCGTGCCTCTCGGGCGGGCTC
>JAIOPA010000293.1 GCA_021414165.1 Candidatus Eiseniibacteriota bacterium | reverse complement strand
CCTCGAGCGTGGTGGCCGCCGCCAGGACTACCAGTTGAGCTTCACCGAGCCGTGGTTCCATGACTCGCCCACGCTGCTCGGCTTCTCGGCCTACAACACGTTCCGCATCCTCGACGAGTTCGACCAGAAGCGCCGCGGTATCTCGGGCCGCATCGGCCGTCCGCTGCCGTGGCCGGACTACTCGCGCGGCTCGGTCTCGTACACCTTCGAGGGCCTCGAGTTCACGAACGTGCGTTCGGGCATCACGCTGGGCGGTATCCGCGTGGGGCAGGAAGAGCTCACGAGCACGCTCGAGACCAGCTTCCTGCGCAACTCGGCCGACAATCCGTTCTATCCCACCAAGGGCACGCGGTTGTCGGCGAACCTCGAGTTCACGGGTGGGCCGTTCGGTGGCGATCTCAACTACCAGCGCCAGCGTTATGAGGGCCGCGCTTACCTGCCGTCGATCACCAAGCGCTTCACCACCATGGTCAAGCTGCGGCTCGGTACCGTGAACGGCTACTCGTTCAAGGCGGGTACGGTGCCCGACTACGCGCGCTTCCGTCTGGGCGGTGGCAACACGGCCGATCCGCTGCGCGGCTACGACGACTACCAGATCGTGCCCGGTAAGTTCATCCGGTTCGTGAAGACGTCGCAGATCGCGGGCATCGACTCCACGACCAACCCGGGCGTCAAGGACACGTCGTACGTGCAGGCCAAGGTGCGTTACCCCGGCGGTAACTACCTCGCGCTGTTCACGCTGGAGCAGCAGTTCCCGATCGCCCACCCGTTGCATGGTGTATTCTTCCTCGATGCGGGCAACGTCTGGGACCTGCCGCGCGAGATCAAGCCGTTCGACCTCAAGGTCGGCGCCGGGCTGGGCTTCCGCATGGAGATCCCGCTGCTCGGCAACATCGGGTTCGACTACGGCTACGGATTCCATCGCGACGACAAGCCGCGATGGGTCGGGCATTTCATGCTCGGCAACGTGAACTTCTAGAGCTACGGAGGCCGCGATGCGCTTGGATCCCGTCCTGTCACGCGTGATGCGCGCCGGTCTTGGTGCGCTGCTCGTGCTCACCAGCCTGTTCGCGCCGGTCGTGGCACAGGCTGCCGATGCCCGCATCGGCTACATCGATTCCGCCCGCATCTGGATCGAGTTCAAGGATGCCGCCGAGGCGCAACAGCGCTTCGAGCGTCAGGTGCAGGGCTGGCGTGACGAGGCGGCCGAGAAGCAGAAGGCCGTCGATGCCTTGAAGGCCGAGGTCAAGGACCAGGCTCCGGTGCTCTCGGCGCTCAAGCGCCAGGAGAAGGAGACCGCGCTCACGCGCGCGATCAGCGACTATGAGTCGTTCGTGACCGACATCTGGGGCACGAACGGCAGGGCCGCGCAGGAGAACTCCCGCTCGACCGAGGAGATCATCGCCGTGGTGCGCCGTGCGGTCGAGAAGGTCGCCGGCCAGCGGGGTCTGGAACTCGTGCTCGACGTGACCAGCGGCTTCGTGATCTACGCCGACAAGAGCCTCGATATGACGAACGAGGTGCTCGCCGAACTCAACTCGGCGACCGGAAGCGCGCGCTGATTCCGCGCAGCAAGGGGATGTCATGAACACGAGGACGCTGGCCGAACTGGCCACGGAACTGGGTGGGACGGTCGTCGGGGACGGCTCGACCGTGATCCGTGGCGTCGCCGGGATCCGCGAGGCGTTGGCAGGCGACATCACGTTCCTGGCGAACTCGCGCTACGAGAGCTATCTGGCCGAGACGCAGGCGTCGGCGATCATCTGTGATCGCGCGCCGCGCACCGCGAACGTGCCGCTGCTACAGGTCGATCATCCGTACCTCGCGTTCCAGAAGGCGGTGCGGTTGTTCCGGCCCGAGCTGTATCAGCCGTTGCCGGGCGTGCACCCCACGGCGGTCGTCTCGCCGGCGGCGCACGTGGGCGAGGGCGCCTCGATCGGTCCGCACTGCACGGTCGAGCCGGGCGCGCGCATCGGTGCGAAGTCCGTGCTCATGGCCGGCTGCTATGTGGGCGTGCAGTCCACGGTCGGCGAGGGCTGCCTGTTCTATCCGCGCGTCACGGTGCGTGAGGAGTGCGTGGTCGGCGACCGCTGCATCATCCACGCGGGCGCGGTGATCGGCGCCGATGGCTTTGGCTTCGCGTTCGACGAGGGGCGCTATCACAAGGTGCCGCAGGTCGGGAACGTGATCCTCGGCAACGATGTCGAGGTCGGGGCCAATACCACCATCGATCGCGCGACCACCGACAGCACGCGCATCGGCGATGGCACGAAGATCGACAACCTCGTGCAGATCGGCCACAACGTGCAGACCGGCAAGCACTGCATCATCGTGGCGCAGGTCGGCATCTCGGGCAGCACGATCCTCGAGGACTACGTCACCATCGGCGG
>JAIOPA010000292.1 GCA_021414165.1 Candidatus Eiseniibacteriota bacterium | reverse complement strand
CATGTGGCCGTGGCGCTCACCGGTTACAACGCGGGCGCGGGCAAGGTGCGGCCCGACTGGCGCGAGCTGCTCGCCCGCGGTGGGGACATGCTGTACGTGGAGATGGGCGCCAACGCCGACACGCAGGACTACATCTGCCGTATCCTGGGCTACCGGCAGGCCTACCGCGAGCTACGCCCGAGCGCGGCACCGTAGTGCTAGTCTTGCACCCGTGAGCAAGCCCACGGCCCATACGCACGATCCGCTCGAGCCACTGCGCAGCGCGCGCTGGCAGACCGAGGCGCGCCGCAAGGCGGTGCACCTCGCGTTCATCGTGCTGCCGTTGGAACTGCTGTTCATGTGGCTGCCGTGGCCGCGCACGCACAAGGAGTTCCGCTACCTGTTCGTGGCGCTCACCGTGGGCGCCATCGCGCTCGATGTGCTGCGCATCCACGAAGCGCGCGTGCGCACGTTCTTCCGCAACTTCTTCGGCGAGATGATCCGCGAGCACGAGCGCATGAGCCTGCTGGGCTCGAGCTACCTGTTGCTGGCGGCGCTCATCGCCATCGAGGTGTTCCCGCAACCGCTCGCCGCCGCCGCCCTTGGCTTCACGGTGCTGGGCGACGCCATGGGCGCGCTGGTGGGCAAGGCGTGGGGGCGGCACAAGTTCTTCAACAAGTCGTACGAGGGCGTGCTCGGTTGTTTCATCGCGTGCCTGGTGTGGGGCGCGGTCGTGGTGCAGTTCGCCCACGTGCCCTGGACCGTGATCCTGGTGGGCGCGCTCACCGCCACCATCGTGGAAGCCCTGCCGATCCCGCTCGACGACAACCTCGGCATCACGCTGGCGGCCGGTTACGCCATGAAGCTGCTGGTCACCTAGCGGCAGTCCAGCCGCGCCAACCGCGGTCCGGCGTGGCCTCATCTCGCGCCGCGCACATGCCGATAACTCCGGGACCTGTTCCAAAGCGTCCCACCCGGAGTCCGCGCACATGCGTCCTGTTCCTGAACCGCCCCGTGACCCGCTGCAGTCCGCGCATGCCCTGATCGAGGCCGGCCGTTACGCCGAGGCGTTCGAGTGCGTGCAGGAGCGCATCACGCAGCAGGGTGGGAGCACGGGGCTCACGTCCGAGGCCACCGCACTCGCCGCCGTGGCGCGCGCAGCCGAGCGCGCGGGCGATGCCGCCGCCGCGCGCCGCGCACTCGAGGCCGCACTCGAACTGGTGGACTGGGCCGATCTGCATCACGCCATGGGTACGCTGCTCGTGCGCAACGGCGAAGAAGATGGCGCGCGCGCCGCGTTCGACCGCGCGCTCGCGATCAACCCGCGCTACCGCGCCGCCGCACTCGAGCGCGCGCTGCTCGATGCGCGTGCCGGCCGCGTGGGCGATGCCGTGGGCGCGCTGCGTGCGCTCAGCGAGGGCGATGCCGTGCGCGAGTCCGAGGCCCTGCGTGCCGGGCTCGAACGCTTGCGCGCGCATGCGATCGAGGACGCGATCCCGCTGTTGCGGCGCGCGTTCACCGACCGCGACGCGGCGCTGGAGCAGGTGGTGGGCGATGCGCAGGCGCGGCTCGAGGCCGGTGAGCCCGGCGTGGCGTTGGCGCTGCTGCGCCGCGCGGTCATCGAACGCCCGGGATATCCCGATCTGCATGCACTGCTCGGTGCGCACGAACTGCGCGCGGGGCACCTGGACGATGGCATCGCATCGCTGGTCGATGCGCTGTGCCTGAACCCGGCGTTCCACGCCGCCCGGCTGGAGCTGGCGCGCGGGCTCGAGGCCCGCGGCGAGCGCGAGGCGGCCCTGGCCGAGGTCCGGCGGGTGCTCGACGCCTCGCCCGGACACGACGAAGCCACAATGACTTACGAGCGTCTGGCGCCCCGTGCCCGCGCCGTGGCCACGCCGCGCGGGTGACCGTAGAGACCCCTTGACCGAGGGCGGCAAACGGGAGCAAGGTCCACGACGGGTCCGGGCTCTCCGTAGGTCTCTAGCCTGCCAGGGAGGGAGTTCAATGGCTCGTGGCACGGTCAAGTACTTCAACGACACGAAGGGATATGGCTTCATCGTCCCCGAGGGTCAGAGTGAATCCGAGGTCTTCGTTCATTTCAGCGCCATCGAGAGCAGCGGCTTCCGTACGCTGCACGAAGGCGAGCACGTCGAGTTCGAAGCCGTGAGTAGCACCCGAGGCACCGAAGCGACACACGTCCTCAAGGTCTGAGTCACACCCGTCCCAGGACCCCGCGCGGCCCGATGTCACGCACATCGGGCCGCGTCGCATTCCCGGTCCGCGGCCACCGTTAGCCCCCGGATCCGCGCCGCTCTGGACATCTCCCGGACGCCGAGTGAGTGCGCCGGACCCGCATGGATAAAGGCCAGAACGCGTTCCTGCACCGCCCGGCCGCCGCCCGCATCGGATGGGGTCCTCCGCGACCGGGTTGCCGGGTCGTGGGGTGCCGATTTTGCCGAACACCCACCGAGGCCCTATCCTGACGCCATGTTGGAAAACCTCCTGAAGTCGATCTTCGGGTCCAAACACGAGCGCGACGTGCGCCGTGTCCGGCCCATCGTGGACGAGATCAATCGTCTCTTTGCCGAGTGGGAAAGCGTTTCGGACGAGCAGCTCCAGGCGAAAACGGCCGAGTTCCGGGCCCGTCTGGAGTCGGGCGACGACACGCTCGACGACCTGCTGCCCGAGGCGTTCGCGGCGGTCAAGCAGGCCTGTAAGCGCCTGTGCGGCCGGACGTGGGACGTCTGTGGAATCCCGCTGACCTGGCAGATCGTTCCTTATGATGTGCAGCTCATCGGCGGCATCATGCTGCACGAGGGCAAGATCGCCGAGATGGCGACGGGCGAGGGCAAGACCCTGGTCGCCACGCTGCCCATCTACCTGAACGCGCTCACCGGTAAGGGCGTGCATCTGGTCACGGTGAACGACTATCTGGCCCGCCGCGACAGCGAGTGGATGGGCGAGATCTTCCGCTTCCTCGGGCTCAGCGTGGGTGTGATCCAGCAGAACATGCCGCCGCATGTGCGTCGCGACATGTACCTGGCCGACATCACCTACGGCACCAACAACGAGTTCGGCTTCGACTACCTGCGCGACAACATGTCCACGCGCCCCGAGTACCGGGTGCAGCGCGGCTTCCACTACGCGATCGTCGATGAAGTCGACTCCGTGCTCATCGATGAGGCGCGCACGCCGCTCATCATCTCGGGTCCGGTCGACGACAAGGGCGATGATCTGTTCGACCAGACCAAGCCGCTGGTCGAGCGTGTCGTGCGCGCACAGCAGCAGTGGGCGACCACGGCGCTCAACGAGGGCGAGAAGCTGCTGGCCGATCCCGAGAAGGAATGGGATGCCGGCGTGAAGCTGCTGCAGGTGCAGCGCGCCG
>JAIOPA010000452.1 GCA_021414165.1 Candidatus Eiseniibacteriota bacterium | reverse complement strand
CGACGTGCGTCCGCGCGAGGGGCTCTACCAGCTGCCCGAGGAACTCGAACCCGAGGTGCGCGAGCGTTGGCTCATGGGTGCGCGCCAGACGCTCGAGGCGCTGGCCGAGGAACGCGAACGCGAGTGGGCGGTGTCGGTGGGCCGCCTGCGTGATGACGAACTCGATCGGCTGGGCGCGTTCTTCTCGGCGCGCATCGAGGAAGAAGAAGAGCGCCAGCGCCGCCGCGCGGGTCACGATGAGCACGAACTGGAGCACGGTGACGCCACGTCGCTCAAGCTCGAGTGGGAGCGGCGTGCCGCCGAGGTGCGGCATCGTTGGGAGATGCGCACCGAGGTGCGGCTCTGGGGCATCGAGGAGTGGTCGTGGCCGGTGGCCGAGCTCGAGCAGGAGCTGCGCTCGGGGGCCATGCACGTGAAGCTCAAGGCCCGCGTCGATGTGGCCCGCGGCCGCCCGGCGCTGCCCGGCTGCCCCACGTGCGGCCAGCCCGCCGAGATGCTGGTGCGCGACCACGGCACCGCCTGCTGCGCGGCCTGCGCGCCGCACTGACCGCAGTCGCTACAGCACGTCGGCCAGCGTCAGCTCCACGGTCTCCTCGCGCAGCTCGCGTTCGTACGTGAGCCGCACGGTGCTGCCGGTGGGACCGTCCTGCAGCAGCCGGTCGAGTTCCTCGGGCGTCCACTGCTCGATGCGCTTGCCGTTCACGGCGCGCAGCACATCGCGCACCTTGAGTCCGGCTTCCTCGGCAGGGGAGTCGCGCACCACGCGGAACACGATCACCACGCCCGCCCAGCGCGTGAACGACAGCCCGCTGCGCGTGAACGCCTCATGCGTGGCGAAGCGCGTGCCCGGCTCCAGCCACAGCTGGCCATTCGCATAGTCGAACGTGCAGCGGAAGCGCTCGAGCACACTGGTGCCGATGTTGCCCTGGATCTCCAGGCTGCCCGCGCCACCCTGATGATGCGTGGTGAGTCCTGCGATGGGCTGCAGCAACCGGTAGGGACCGATCTGCAGGCTGTCGAGCCGGCACACGCGTTCGAGGAATGCACCGCCGATGCCGCCGACCCAGTGATCGACCTGCTTGGTCTTCACGGTCATGAGCCCGCACTGGTTCACCTGCGCGGCACCGATCGACAGCACCGACGCATTGCCCACATCCACGATGTAGGTGCCCTTGCACTTGCCGTTCAGCGTCACGTCGACGGTGGGGATGTTGCCATGCAGCGTCATGGGCAACGCGCTGCCGCCACCGGTGTGCGCATACGTGGCCGGGTCGTGCAGCGTGAGCACCTGACGATCGAAGTCCAGTTCGAGCGTGAAGCGCCCGAGCACGTCGTAGCCGAGCAGGCCCGCGGTGCGGCCCCATTCCACCGAGCTCAACGCGTCCTGCAACTCGATCACGCCCACGCGCAAGTCGTGCAGCTCCACACCCTTGCCGGCCGGTGTGGCCCAGCGCAGCGTCTGCACGCGCGCGAAGCCGAACGTGTCGTAACCGCCCACGCCCTCGGCCACGTGCTCGCCCTCGGCATTCAGGCCGATCTGCTGCGCATAGCCACGATCGAGACAGGTGTTGAACGCGCCCGTGTCGAGCACGAACTCGGCGGGCTCATGGCCATCGATCGCGAGCTTCACCCACACGTGCCCACGCTGATAGCGGAACGGCAGCTCCACGCGATCCTTGACCCCCAACCAGGTCGCGAGCGACTTGCCCGAGCCGGGTGCGGCGAACGCCTGCGGATCGCGCGGCAGTTCGGCCCACATGCTGTCGAGGTCGATGCGCTGGTAACCGGCCGCGAACTCCGGGCGGCCGATGCTGCGCACGGTCGCGCGCTTGCGCCCTGCCACGGTGCGCCAGCCCGACCAGTCCTCGTTCCACTCGTATTGATCGCGGCGATGCGTGACGCGCACGGGCAGACCGGTCTTGCGGTCGAACCACACCGTCTTGCGCAGTCCGTTCGGCGGCGACAGTTCGACGCCCTGCAGCGAGCGACCCGCGAGGAACGAACTCGGGCCCAGTGCCACCGTGAGCGTGGTGTCGCGCGCCCAGGCCTCGGACTCGAACCACAACTCGGCATGCAGCGCGCTCAGGTCCTTGCCCTCGATGCGGCTCACCTGCTTGGACGTGAAGTCGGTCTTCCAGCCCTCGCCGTTCGCATGGCCCGTGCGCGTGCGCAGCAGGCCCTGCTTCTCGTGCCGCAGCCAGCGGTCGCTGCCCGCGCGCCACTCCTCGAACGTGCCCGGCACGCCGGCCTGCTGCAGCCGGCCACGCACATGCAGCACGGTGTCGGCCATGAGTGCGGCGCGGCCACCGGACAGCGTCACGTAGCGCTCGATGAGCGCGCGTGCGTCGCGGTGTGAGTCGGCGTGCGCCATGGGCGTGGGCAGGACGCTCGCGAGCGCCCATGCGACGAGCCCCGCCCGGAGGGCGTGCGCGATCCGTGACGGCATGGATCCTCCTTGATCCGCATCGGGGTGCCCGGCCGCGGCCGTGGGGGGCGGTCGGCGGGCTCGCGCGGGTTATCGGCGACCCGGGGGCGGGGCATGAGGGGCGGGGAGGACCGAGTAGGACCGCGGGCGGACGGGGCGTGCGCGCCTGCCTGCCGGACCTGCCCCGGCGGGTGCCCCGCGCGCCCGGAAGTCGCTCGCACTCTTGACGCTGGGCGCTCGGGGACCGTAGTCTCTCACGTCCTTCACCCGTGGTCCGGGTCCCCGATGGTCGGGGACAGCGGGCAGCCCGTCGTTCACGGAGGCACGTCTTGTCGCTGGAAACGCATAAGTCAGGTATCGAGGATCCGGGCGCCGAACTGCTCGATCAGGCTCAGGGCCTGTGGAGCCGTTATGGCCAGACGCTGTTGATCGCCGTCCTCGTGGTGGCCGCTGCCGCGGTCGGCGCGTACTACTGGAACGCCGGTCAGGCCCGCCAGGAGAACGCCGCGTCCGAGAAGCTGGCGCAGGCCAACGACCTGTTCTGGCGCGCGGACTACGATCGCTCGCGCACGCTGGCCCAGGAGGTCGCGAAGACCTACCCGAACACGCCCAGCGGCGTTGATGCGCTGCGCATCGCCGGTGACGACGCCTACTGGCGCGGCAACTGGAAGGACGCGATCGCCGACTACGAGGCGTACCTCAAGAAGAACTCGAGCGGCATCATCGCGAACGGTGTGCGCCGCAGCCTTGCTTACGCGCAGGAGAGCGTCGGCCAGTACGCCGAGGCCTCGGCCAACTTCGACAAGCTCATCGGCGTGTTCGATCGTGAGTCGAGCGGCGAGCTGCTGTTCTCGTCCGCGCGCTGCATGACCGCCGCGAACAAGCCCGACGAGGCCAAGAAGCGTCTGCAGCGGATCATCGATGAGTTCCCGGATTCGGGCTACCAGCTGCAGGCCCGCATCGAGCTCGGCCGCTTGAACCCGACGACGCTCAACTAGTCTTCGCAGCGCAGCACGAAGCCCCGGCGCCGATCTGGTGCCGGGGCTTCGTGCTACTTGCTCAGCGCCTCGAACGGCGGCTCAGCGGTAGAGCGACTTGATCCGCGACCACGCGGTGGAACGCGCGCCGGTCGAGGCGAGCAGCGTCACGCTCACGTTGTCGACCAGCGGGCCCGCGTAGCCGGCCATCGTGCTCTGGAACAGCAACACCGAGCTTGCCGAGTTGGCGACCACGTCGAACTGGTAAGGCACCCAGCCCGGCGCCGCGTGGACCTTGCCGGTCACGTCGAACGCGAACGACTGCGTCACCGGCCCGAAGCTCACGTCCATGGTCTTGATCGCTGCGCCATCGTGCGGCGCGCGCGTGTGGTCGGGGTTGCCCGCCATCCAGAAGCTCACGCGGTAGCTGGCACCCGGCGTGGTCGAGATGCTCTGCGAGACCGAACCCGGGGGTGTGGCGGGCCCCTGGTTGTCCTGGTTCAGGTCCAGCGACTGGATGCCGTCCTGGGGCGCCCAGTAGGTCTGCACCAGGTCGACGCCCGCACCACCCACCAACCAGCCGAAGCCAGCGGGCACGCAGTTGCACGTGAAGCGGGTCGTGATCCCGGCCGGCCCCGGTGCCTCGAAGCTGGGGTTGGCGACCAGGTTCTGGGCCCGCGCCGAGCCTGCGGCGGTGAGCAGCAGAGCGGCGAGCATGAGACGGGCGCGGAAGACGTTCGGCATGGGAGGGACCTCGGGGAGAGTGCGAGGGGAGTGCGTGAACGCACGACCTTACGGAGTCGCCCAGCGAGCCACAAGGCGAATCTCTTGTATCACTCGAAGTTCCGCAGGCAACTCATTGCGCCTCGGCCAGGTAGTCGTTGAACGCCAGCCCCAGCTGCACCGCGAGCCGCGGTGGCTCGGGTTCGATATGCGGCGGCGCGCTGGCACGCCGCGGTGCCGTGCGCGCCATGGCCGCCACCGTCTCGACATGCTCGCGGTTGACCGGCTTGGGCCGGTAGGCCGCCTTGGCGTACATGGCCGCCAATCTTTCGGCCTCGGCCGGCCAGGCGGCGGCGAGCGTGTCGAGGAAATGCTCGCGCGTGCCGGGCTTCAAGTAGAGCAGCTCGGTCCAGAGCCGGGACGCCCCGGCGTCTCGTGCGGCCCGGATGGCATCCATGAGCGGGCCCGGCCGGTCGCTGATGCCGGGGATGATCGGCGCCAGTGCCACGCCCACCCGGATGCCGGCATCGGCGAGCACGCGCACGGCGCGCAGCCGCTGCCGCGGATGTGCCGTGCCCGGCTCGGTGACGCGCCAGACCGCGTCCTCGAGCGTGGGGATCGACAGGCTCACGGACACGCGCGCACGTCGCGAGGCCTCGGCGAGCACATCGACATCGCGGATCACCATGGGCCCGCGAGTGATGATCGAGAACGGGTTGCGCCGCTCGCTTAAAGCTTCGATACAACCTCGCGTGAGCCGGTATCGGCCCTCGGCCGGCTGGTACGGATCGGTCGCTCCGCCCATGAGCACCAGCTTGCCCTGCCACGAGCTGCGGGCCAGCTCGGCGCGCAGCACCTGGACCACGTTGGTCTTGACCCGGATGCTGCGGCCATAGCGATCGTCGGCGGGGCGCTCGGCGCGCTGCTCGAACGCGCGCACGTAGCAGAACGTGCAGCGGTGCGCGCAGCCCATGTACGGGTTGAGCGTCCACTCGAACGGCATCCCATGGACGCGGTTCAAGGCGCTTCGGCAGGGCTCGAGGCGGAGTTCGGCCGGCATGGTGGGGAGTTCTACACCCTCTTGCGCCGATGCACAAATGTGCAGTATGCTCGTGGCGAGCAGCGCCCGCACACTGCGGCGCTCGAATCCATCGCACCGCGCCGCTGGCCTGCACGGATGCACGCCGAGCCGCTCGCCGAGCCATCACACAAGGAGCCCGTCCATGAGCCCTGCCGACTTCGCCACCGAGCGTGAGCTCGCCACCGAGCGCGTGCTGTCGTTCACGCGCGAGCAGGTCCTGGCCACGTTCACCGATCCCAAGCGGCTCGCGCGCTGGTGGGGTCCGGCCGGGTTCACGAACGAGTTCGATACGTGCGATCCGCGCCCGGGCGGCGACTGGCTGTTCACCATGGTCGGCCCCGACGGCGCGCGCTACAAGAACCAGAATCGCTTCGTCGAGGTCGGCCCCGAGCGCGTGGTCATCCAGCACGTGAACGACCCGCACTTCGTGCTCACCGTGATCCTCGAGCCCACCACGGGCGGCACGCGGCTCTACTGGCGGCAGTCGTTCGCCACGGTCGAGCTGCGGAAGGCGCTCGAGGGCGTGTGCATCCCGGCCAACGAGCAGAACCTCGACCGGCTCATCGCCGAACTCGCCCGCGGCTAGTCGGGCCCACCGGAGGCTGCACGCATGAGTGAGATCCCCGCGCAGGACCCGGCCACGCGGCTCTGGCTGCGCCATGCGCTAGCGACGCTTGCATACCGCGCCGGCAAGACGCTGCGCGACACGCCGGCCTCGTTCGGTGAGTTCCGCGCCTCGGCCGACTCACCGCGCGTGGTCGACATCGTGTCGCACATGGGTGACCTGATCGAGGCCTTCGGCCGAAGGCTCAACGGCGAGTCGCGCTGGACCGTGGCCACGCCGCAGGCCTTGGAGCCCGAGGTGGCCCGGTTCTTCGCCATGCTCAAGGCCGCCGACGACACGCTGGCCTCGGGGGCGCCGATCCAGTGCGACCCGGGCACGCTGTTCCAGGGCGTGCTGGCCGACGCGCTCACGCACACCGGGCAGTTGGCCATGCTGCGCCGGCTGGCTGGGCTCAAGATGAAAGGCGAGGCCTACGCTCGCGCCGACATCCGCATCGGCACAGTCGGCATCGAGCAGACGCCGGCGAATCCGGAGTTCGAGTTCGACTGAGCGACTTGGCATGCAGATTCATGTTGCATGGCCGCAATGTAGGTTCATAGAGTACCCACATGCACACCGACCTGAACGAAATGATATCGCGCCGCTGGTGTCGAACGCTTGCCTGCCTCGGCATGATCCTGTTGGCCTGCGCGCCGATTCCGGCGAATGCGCAAGTGCCATTCCTCGGCTGGGCTCCGCAGGGCGTTCAACTCACCGTTGGAACCGCGAATCGGTTCGAGGTGAAATCAGTCGATGACGGTGCTGGTGGTCTCTATGTGGGATGGACCGATGCATCCGGGATCTACGTCCAGCATGTCTTCGCGAGTGGGTTGCTCGATCCCACGTGGACGCCGACCGGGGTGTTAGTGGGAGCTCCCAATAGTTCTGATCTCAACTTGATACGGGATGGGGCGGGCGGCTGCTATGTGACATGGTTCGATTTCAGCACCCGCGGTCACAACGTTCGTCGGCTGGCTGCCAATGGCCTACCGCCGACGGACTGGCAGCCTGGAACTTCGCCGATCAGGGCTGCCGGGGTGTGGACCTACAGTGCCTGTGAGGATGGTCAGGGCGGCATCTGGCTCGTGCTCTTCGATCGCCGGGCCTCGTGCCAGTTTGGTCATCCGTGCGTCATCTGGTTCACGACCCGCGTGCTCAGGATCAGGCCGGATGGAACTTCGTCCGCGGGCTGGGCGAGTCCCGGGAAGGTGTTCGAGTTCCCCACGATCTCCTCGACCGAGTTCCTTTATGACAATCCTACGGCGATTCCCAGGCCCGGTGGCGTGGATCTGCTTCAGTCGGGCCAGAAGTTCGGTGAGAGTTCCACGTTCGTATCGACGAATCGGATCACCATCCGTGAGGATGGGTCCCAGTCTGTCGAACGGATGTTGGGCGAGTCCGCGATCAACTCCTCCGCGGTCAACGTGGGTCTGGTCGCAGACGCCTCTGGAAGAAGCTTCCTCGCCTTGAGCATGGAGGGCTATCCACTGCGGCTCTCGGCATACGATGCCAGTGTCGCCTGGACCTACAGCCAACCTGAGCCGGGCGCACTATTGGATCTCGCCGCCGATGGAGTCGGCGGTGTCTACATGGGTTCGATTGAATCCGCGTCCGGTCAGGTGCGTCTTCAGCATCACTTGAACACCGGAGTGCGCGACACGAACTGGCCGCAGGCCGGAGTGGGTCTTCCGGCATCCTCTGTGCGGTTGCAGCCACGCGCTCTGGAGCCCTTCCGGGACGCGAGCGTGTTGCATGGTTGGGTGGCGGCTACCACGACCGGTTCCGAGCTTCGTCTGCAGCGCATCGGCGTGACCGGTGCCGTGGACCCCACTTGGCCGGTTGCAGGGTTCCCTGTTCGACAAGGGGCCCAAGGTCTGGCTTCGGTGGTCTGGTGTCATCCCGGCGGGCGCGCACTCTCGTTCTTCGTGTGGTCCGAGACCCGCGACGGCCAGACCCAATTGTATGCGCAGCGTGTCGACTTCGACCGTCCCGTGGCCACCGAGATCCAGAGGGCGACGTATGATCGCCGCACGGAGGGTCTGGCGTTGAACTGGGAGTTCGCGAGCTCGCAGCTTGGCCGTAGCTGGAATGTCGAACGATCCGGAACGGAGGGCGGCCCGGTCATCCTTGGGCGCGCGGGCACCGGAGCAACCGAGCGTGAACTCGTCTTTCTGGACGGCGCCCCGTCTGACGGTGACGCCGTGTACGAACTCGTCGACCCCGAGACCAGGCGCCGTGTTGGCGGAATCAATGTGCCGGCGGCCGCCGTTAGCTTCGGGCTTCGTGCGACGGGCATGATCGAGAATGGCCTGCTGAAGGTGAAGGTCTCCGGTGGTACGGCCACGGAACTCACGGTCGAGCTTTTCGACCTCGGCGGACGGGTGGTCGCCGGTGGGCGGGTCCGCGCTCTGGCCGGGGATGCCTCCACGCACTGGTTCGAACCTCGCACCGAACTGAGCAACGGGCTCTATTGGCTTCGGGTGCAGGCTGGCCAACAGCGAGCGCTGAGCCGGGTCGTCCGGGTTCGCTAGGGCCGGCTCAACACGCTGTAAGTCCGGAGCCCGAGTGGGGCCGCCGGGCGGGCCGAGAGGGGCTGCGGGCCCGGGAATCACGCCAATGCGTATGTCGCATAATATGTATTATGTAAACCTGCAAATCTGGGCCCGGCACGGGGCTCCGCCTCGCCCGGCCGCCGCCGCCCTGGCCAGTCCGGCGACCGCCACCTCGCCTCGGTCTGCCTCGCATCCGCTCGCCCAGGTGTCTCGAGCATGCACTCATCCGGATCGTTCTCCCCGACGCGCCATGCCTCGGCCGATGCTCGTCTGCGACCTGGCCACGCCGTCGTCCTGCAGTGCCGCCCAGCGGCCCAGATTCGCCCTGAGTCAGCCCCGGGCACCCGTGCCAGCACATGGCTCGGCAGACGAGTCCTGACGGCCGCGTGACCCATCCTGCAGCGTGCAACCATGCAGGCCGCAGCACACC
>JAIOPA010000451.1 GCA_021414165.1 Candidatus Eiseniibacteriota bacterium | reverse complement strand
TTCGTCACGGTGCGCAAGCACATCACCGGCAAGCTGCAGATCCTCGCGGGCTCGGCCGACTCGACCGACACCACGCGCACGCAGCTCGAGAAGCCGATCGACGACAGCTCGGTGCGCAAGCTGGTGCTGGCGCGCGTCGCGCTGCGTGACACGATCCGCTGGCGGCTCGTGGGCACGTCGGGCGTGAACGTGCACACGAACGGTGGCAGCACGGCCATCGCGAGCCTGCGCATCCAGTCGGCGGGTATCGACACCACGATCACCGACCCGCTCGAGCTGCACCGTCTGCGCCGCATCCTGATCTTCCAGCCGGGCGCGCCGGTCACGATCACCGCGGCCACGGGCCGCAACGATGACGTGGTGCTGTTCTACGGCCACGACATGCGCCGCCGGTTCGTGAACAACGGCGACGGCACGTACACGTTCAACATCCCCGGCGAGCGGTTCCCCGGCCTGCGTCACTTCGGTGTCGACGCCCTGTCGCGTGGCACACTGTTCGACGATGCCGCCGCGTACGACTCGAACGCCTGGGTGTTCCCGTTCGCCGTCGATCCCGGCATGCGCGACATCAACCGCCGCTAGCGCCGTGAAGTAGCGCCTTCGCTGGGGGGCGAGGGCGAAACACCGAGCGCGGTCCGTTCTTCGAGAACGGACCGCGCTTCGGTGTTCGTGGCCAAGACCTCAGTGCACGAGCGGCTTGGCCGCCTTGTCACCCCAGAGCTGCTTCAATCGCAGATCCCGCCCACAACCCAGTCGATAGCTCCGATACCGCACCGGGTCCTTCTTCCAGAAGTCCTGGTGGTAATCCTCGGCCGGCCAGAACGGCGTGGCCGGCAGGATCTGCGTGACGATCGGCGACTTGAGCACGCCTGATGTCGCGAGCGCCTGGCGACTTGAGCACGCCTGATGTCGCGAGCGCCTTCTTCGAGGCCTCGGCCGCCGCGCGCTGTACCTCGCTCGTGTAGAACACCGCCGAGCGGTACTGCGCGCCGTGATCGCAGAACTGGCCGTTGCCCTGCGTAGGGTCGATGCCATGCCAGAACAGATCGAGCAGCTTGGCGTAGCTGGTCTTGCTGGGATCGAACGTGATCTGGATCGCTTCGTAGTGACCGGTCTCGCCGTTGCTCACCTGCTCATACGTGGGGCTCTTCTCGGGGCCACCCGCGAAGCCCGACACCACGTCGAGCACGCCCGGCTGCTCCTCGAACTGCGTCTCGCCACACCAGAAGCAACCCATGGCGAAGATGGCGGTCTCGGTGCGCGCCATGGCCGGCTTGGCCGCAGGCGTCGCCGCCGGCTTGGCGGTCTTGGCCGCAGGCGCCGCGAACGCGACAGCGGCCAGTGCGATCGTGAGCAACAAGGCGAGTGTGGATGCGCGGCGGATCATGGTGCCTCCGGGGAGTCGTGTCGGGTGAGGGTCCGGCATCCAGAACGCGCGGGCCGGCGCGGCGTGACCGGGCGGACCGTCAGGGTCGTGTCAGTTCGTTCGAGCGTTCAGATGCGCGCAATGCCCCAGCGCCGCAGGACTATTCGTCGTCGTCCGGGTCGCGCTCGGCCGAGGTGTCCTTGGGGCGGCTCTTGAACAGCGCGGCCCACTCCTCGATCTCCTTCTTCGAGAGATTCGTGGGCTTGTCGTCGGTGCTGCCCGACTCCTGCCCCGCCGGACCGATCTCGGCGAACGCCGACGCCAGGAACAGATCGCCCAATGAGATCTCGGCGCCCATCGCTCGTGCGTGGCGCGCGACCTCGATGTCGGAGGTGACCACGGTGATCTGCTCGTCGCCGCCGATCCACTTGTCGACGTAGCGCGCGATCACGTCGTCGGCCGTCTCGGGCGGGCGCGAATACGTCACGAGCACACGGCCGCTCGTCACGTCGCGGCCCGGGCCCTCGGCGGTGCCGTCGAACACGACCAGGAAGCGTACGTTGTTGCCGCCCATCATCCACGCGAGCAGGTTCAGCAGCTTCTCGCGGGATTCCTTGAGCGTACGGTTCTCGCCCGGCTTCAACCGGTTCGAGCGCAGGATGACGTTGTAGCCATCGATGATGACGAGTCTGGCGTCCATGCGGCCCATGGTCGCGGGAGCGGCGCGCGGCGTCAATCGAGGGTGGCAGTGAACCTCATGAAATCCATTCCAGCCCGCTGGGCGGGTTGGCTACAATGAAGGGGCGCGCCCGCAAGCTCTCGGGCGGCCGACGCCGCACCGGGCGGACTCCGTTGGAAGGGGTCGTGGATCGATGTCACCGGCTGGAACGACTCATCGTCTTCTGTGCTCCCTGTTCGCCCTCGTGGCGGTGTCGCTGCCTTGGCCCCAGGTAGCGCTTGCCGCATGGCCCACGCAGTCGTTCACGAACCTGCCCGTCTGCGACGCGCCGGGCACGCAGGACTCGCCCCGGCTGATCCCCGATGGCGCTGGCGGCATGTTCGTCGCGTTCCACGACCTTGGCGGGATCAGTGGCGACGTGTTCGTGCATCACATCCTGTCCGACGCCTCGCTGGCCCCGGGATGGCCACGCAATGGCCGGCGCGTCGTGAACGCGGCGAGCAACCAGACTTCGCCGGCGATCATCGCCGATGGCAGCGGTGGGCTACTCGTGGCGTGGCAGGACTTCCGCGGCGGGGTGTCCTACGACCTCTATGCGCATCACGTGTTGGCCGATGGCACGCTGGATCCGGCATGGCCGGTGAATGGAGTCCCGGTGTGTCTTGCAGCAGGCGACCAGATCAATCTGCTCGCCGAGCCCGGCGACTCGGGGAGTATGTTCTTGCTGTGGCAGGACAAGCGCTCGAGCGCCAACGATGACCTGTATGCGATCCGCTTGCTGTCGAATGGTAGTCCCGCACCCGGCTGGCCCACCGAAGGCCTCGTGGTCTGCGATGCGGCGGGGCTCCAACAGCAGGCCTCGATGATCTCCGATGGCTCAGGCGGCGTGTACCTTGCTTGGCAGGACGGCCGCGACGGCAGCACCAATACCCAGATCGTCGCGCAGCACCTACGGCCCGACGGTTCGCTCGCGAGCGGATGGCCGGTGAATGGCAGCGTGGTCTGTAACGCCGCGGGCTCGCAGAGCGCTCCCGCGCTGCAATCCGATCGGGCCGGTGGCGCGTTGATGACGTGGAACGATCCTCGCAACGCATCCACGAACACCGACGTGTACGCGCACCATCTGCTCGACTTGAACGGCCCGGATCCCGGATGGCCGGTCAACGGGCTCGTGGTCTGTGACGCCCCTGCCAATCAACTGGGCTGCAAGATGGTCTCCGATGGCGCCCACGGCGCGATCCTCGCGTGGGGTGACAATCGCGGCGATGGAGATATCTATGCCCATCATCTGCTCATGAATGGGTCGCTCGATGCCGCCTGGCCTGCGCAGGGCCTCGCGGTGTGCACCGCGATCAATCCGCAGGGCCAGACCGCGATCGCCACCGACGGCAACGGCGGTGCGATCATCCTGTGGTTGGACTTTCGCACCACCCTGAATGTGAGCGATCTCTATGCTCATCATGTCACGATCGCGGGCGTGCTCGACCCGGCGTGGCCCGTCAACGGGACCGCAGTCACCACTGCGCCCGGGACCCAGGCATCGCAGCGCTTGATCACGGACACGGCCGGCGGCGCCATCGCGCTATGGCAGGACCTCCGATTCGGTTCCGAGGGCGACCTGTATGCGCAACGCATCCTCGCGAATGGCACGCTCGGCGGCGATGTGGTCGGCGTCGGGCCTGCGCCGCCTTCGCAGCTCGCTTTCGACGTCAGCCCGAACCCGAGCCGCGACGGACGGCTGCAACTTCGGTTCGCCACGGCGCTCACCGCGAGTGCGCGGCTCGAGCTGTTCGACCTGTCCGGGCGCGTCGTGGCGACGCAGGCGATCCCTTCGTCGTCGAACGCGACGGTGGAGTGGCAGCCGCGGGTGCCCGCAGGCATGTACGTCATCCGCCTGACCCGGGCCGGCGAATCACATGCGCGGCGCGTCCTGCTGCTGAGGCCTGTCGGGGACCGCTAGCAGCAGGAGCACCGCGCGTGAGTGCTCGAGCGTGCTAACGCCCGCCGCGCGAGGTGTGGATGATGCGGCCACCCGCGCCCACGGCCCAGCCGCGCAGCGTGTCGACGAACCACACGTCGTCCAGTGCCACCGCGGTGCTCGAGGCCTGCGACACCCAGGTGTTGCCGCCGTCCTCGCTGCGCAGCACGAGGCCGTTGGCGTTGATGCCCACGGCGTAGCCCACGAACGGGTCGATCATCTGGATCGCGTTGATCGTGTTGCCCGCGCCGAACGTGCCCAGACCCCACTGCAGCGAGTCCACCGTGACGGTGGTGAACGCCGCCACGCCGCCGAAGCCACCGGCGATGGCGCGCGTGTCACTCGGGCGCGTCACACCGCGCAGCGACTGCGCGGTGACGGCCGGATTCACCACGTACCAGCTGCGGCCCGCATCGCGCGTGCCCACGATCACACCGGTCTCGCCCACCGCCCAGCCCGTCAGGCTGTCGCTGAATGACACGCTGTTCAACTGCGCAGCGGTCGGGTTCAAGCGCGACCACGTGTTACCCGCATTGTTGGTGTGCAGGATCGTGCCGTTCGCACCCACGACCCAACCACGCGCGGTGTCGGCAAAGCACAAGCCCCGCAGCGCGTCGGTGCTGCCCACGTTGGTGAGCCGCGTCCACGACGTGCCGCCATCACGCGTGCGCATGATCGTGCCGGCATCGCCCACGGCGAAGCCGGTCTGCGCGGACGTGAACC
>JAIOPA010000450.1 GCA_021414165.1 Candidatus Eiseniibacteriota bacterium | reverse complement strand
ACCGATGCGCACATCGAACGACGGGTTCGCCACGCCGATCTGGCCCGCGGCGAGTTCGTGCAGCGCGCGCTTCCAGTCGTGCGCGACCTTGTCGATCGCGGCATCGGCCAGGATGGGTCCGAACCACTTCAAGAACTGTTCTGCCGAGAAGTTGGGGCCCTGCTCGTGCGCGAGCGGCACATAGCAGTGATCACCACTGCGCGTGGCGAACGCCACACCCACGAGCGTGCCCGTGCGCGCCGACTCCCCCCATGCGACCGGCAGCACGGCAAGGCCGAACAACGCGCGCGCGCGCACCGCGTGGATGCGCTCGGTGAGCAACTCCAACGACACACCCGCATCGGCAGCCGCCTCGCTCGCGGCGGCCGCGAACAGATCGCCCTGCGGCCCCTCGGTGAGCGTGGCCGGCAGCGGTGCGACCGGAGGCGCGATGGTGCCGTGCCCGAACAGGCTCGGCTCGGGCGGCGGTGCCGCCTCGGGCTCCTCGGCCGCGCGGCCCCGGCGCTCGGCCGGACGCTGCGGCGCGGGGGCGCCGGCCTCGGCCTCGGACACGCCGAACTCGTTCGCGATGTTCTCGAGCCGCCGCACCTCCCAGCGCTTCGCGAACGTGAGCAGCTCGTCGCGCCGCACCGGAGCCACCGCGAGATCGTCGAGCGTGAGCCCCAGATCGAGATCGCGCCGCACCGAGGCCAGGTCACGCGACAGATACGCGAGCGCCTTGTTCTCGGTGAGCTTCTTCAACAGTGCGGGCTTCTTCACCTCGGCGAGGCGGTCGTACATCGTGTCGAGATCGCCGAACATGCCCATGAGCTCGACCGCGGTCTTCTCGCCCACGCCCGGCACGCCGGGGTAGCCATCGGACGCGTCGCCCATGAGTGCGAGCACGTCGCGGATCTGCTCGGGGCCCACGCCCCACTTGGCGCGCACGCCATCGGGATCGAGCCGCGTGTACTCATCGCCCTTGGCCGCCGGTGCGAGCACGACGACGTGGCCATCGACCAGCTGCAGCATGTCCTTGTCGCCGGTCACGAGCAGCACTTCGTAGCCGGCCTCGGCGCCCACGCGGGACAACGTCGCCATGACGTCATCGGCCTCCATGCCCTGCTTCTCGATGACCGGCAGCCCCAGACAGCGCGCCAGGTCCTCGATCGGCGTGAGCTGCGAGCGCAGCTCGTCGGGCATGGGCGGACGATGCGCCTTGTAGTCGGAGTACATCTCGTGCCGGAACGTGGGGCCCGGACCATCCCACGCCAGCGCCCAGCGGTCGGGCTTCAGCTCGCGGCGGAACTTGGTGAGCATGTTGCCCATGCCGAAGATCGCCGACGTGTTCTCGCCACGCGCGTTGCGCAGCGGGCGCGTGATGAACGCGTAATAGGCGCGGTACGCCAGACCCAGCGCGTCAAAGACGACGAGGCGCGGCATCAGGCCTTGCGGCGGCAGACGAGCAGCTTGTTCGCGGCATCGTCGTGACCGGCGCCCAGCGCGAGCAACGTGCGATCGAGTACCAGCAGCAGCCCCGGCCAGCGGTTCAAGAACCGCCACGTGCCCAGGTGCCGGTTGAGCAGCACATGCGTCGGCACGAACTGCTCGCGCACGAGCCCCGCGCCCTCGAGCACGCCCAGATAGCGCGACAGCGGACGCATGACATTGTGATCGGCCAACTGCGGACGCTGCGAGAACACGTCGGTCACGAGCAGCACGCCACCGGGCGCGAGCGCAGCCGCGAGATGCTGCAGCGCGGCCTGCCACTTGGCGTCATCGGTGATGTGGTAGAGCACGTCGAACACGTTGATCACGTCGTACGGCCCGCCCGGCACGCCCTCGGACACATCGGCGCGCACGAAGCGCTGCTCGGTGTAACGCTGCGCCAGGCGGTCCACACTCACCTGGGCGATGTCGACGCCGGTGTAGTGCGCACCACGCGACACGTAGTAGTCGGTCCAGAACCCGGTGCCGCAGCCGATGTCGAGCACGCGGCGGTTGTTGGGCGCCATGCCCGCACGCTGCAACGCACCCGTGAGCACGTCGGCGCGCAGCTGGTAACAGGCCTTGTTGTAAGCGAGAGAGAGTCCGGTCTCGCCCGTGCCGCGCAGATCGAACTGCTCGGACAGGCGCTGCTCCCAGAACTCCTGCGGGCGATAGCTCACTTCGTTCTCCTCGTCCGGCGTGGGACCGGCACATACAGGGCTCGCCGCGCGGCATAGCGCTCGACGGCGTCGGGCACCAGGTAGCGCGTCCCCCAGCCGGCACCGGCACGCTCGCGCAGCACGCTCGAGGACACCTCCAGCCCGGGGTTGGAGAGCCATACCACGCCCAGCCCCTGCTTCGTCCAGCGGTTCCGGCGGGGCGGCTTGCTGCCCGGCCGGATGGCGACCACCAGCACCGCATGGGCCGCAATGACCTCGGGCTCGCGCCAGGAGTCGAACGTGGCGAACATGTCGGCGCCCATGAGGAAGTGCAGCCGCGCGTGTGGCCAGCGGGCAGCGAACGCGCGCACGGTGTCGGCGGTGTACGACGGCCCCTTGCGGCGGGCCTCGATCGTGCTCACCTCGAACGCCGGGTGGTCCTTGACCGCGAGCCGGGTCATGGCGACCCGGTCAGCGATGCTCGAACGCTCGGAACCGCGCTTGTGCGGCGGCTCTCCCGCAGGAACGAACACGACCCGGTCGAGCGACAGCTCCAACCGGGCCCATTCGGCCAGTGCCAGATGTCCGAAGTGCGGCGGATCGAACGAACCGCCGAACAGGCCGATGCGTTCCTCCACGCGGACCGCTCGCGCGGCCCGCGGACTCACGGCGTGTACCCGCCGCCCGGCGGCGAGGCGATGGGCGGCGGCTCGTTGGGCTCCGCGCGTCGCTTGCGCTTCGTGACACTCGGCCACTTGGCCATCTGCGCGCGCGTCTGCGCGGCTTTGAGGCCGAGCGGACGGCCCGAGAACTCGCCCTCCAGGTCACGCAGCACCGCGAGCGCGGTGTCGCGTTGGCCGAGCCGCGCACTGGCCACCGCCCAACCGATGAGCGCGTCGCCATAGACCGGGCTCTCGGAGTACTCGGTGAGCACATCGCGGAAGTAACGCTTGGCCGACTCGTACTCCTTGAGCTTCACGTACAGATCGCCCGTGCGATACAGCTTCACCGCCAGACGCGAACGCGCCTCGGCGATGCGGCGCGAGGCGGCCTCGGCGAGCCAGTGATCGGGGTGCTCGCGGCGGAACAGCATGAACTGGTCGAGTGCCTTGAGCGTGTACTCCTGATCGAAGTCCGGCCCGCGCGTCTGGCCCCACATGGCCTCGCCGATGCGATACACCGCCGAAGACGCCGAATCACTCTCGGGGTAGTCGCGCACCAGGCGCTCGAAGTCACCCTGTGCTCCGAGGTAGTCCTTCATGCGCAGATGGCAGAGGCCCAGCAGA
>JAIOPA010000288.1 GCA_021414165.1 Candidatus Eiseniibacteriota bacterium | reverse complement strand
CTGCTCAGCATGCGCACCGGCGAAGAGACCGATCCGCTCCAGTTGGTCGAGCGGTTGGTGTACCTGGGCTACGAGCGCTACCCCGAGGTCGAGGCGGTGGGCCAGTGCGCGCGCCGTGGCGGCATCCTGGATGTGTGGCCGGTGGGCTGGGGCGATCCGCTGCGCATCGAGTTCGACGGCGACACCATTGCGTCATTGCGCCGCTTCGATGCCGGCACACAGCGCTCGCTGGAGAAGCTGGGCGAGGCGCGCGTGCTGCCGCGATACGAGATCATCGTGGACCCGAGCGAAGCGCCGGCCATCGCCGAGCGGCTGCGCGACGCGGGCGACGAGGCGGCCAAGGGCGGTGCCGCACTCTTTCACGAGGGCATGGAGCGTTACGCCGGGCACTACGATCCGCACATGACGGGACTGCTCGATCATCTGGGACCCGACACGATCGTGATCCTGGACGACCCGGGTGCCCTGCGCGAACGCGCCGACGACCTGTGGTCGGGCATCCAGCGCGCGTACCTCGAACATGTGACCGATTACCCGCTGCTCTCCAAGCCCGAGCAACTGTGGCTGCCGCGCGAGACGTGGACCGCGCTCGAGGCCAAGCGCCGCGGCGCGGACTACATGGGCACGGTGATCGAGGCCGGTGAGGGCGCGCGTTACGCCAACACGATCACGGTCGACGTGTCGCCGGCACAGCCGCTGCAGCGCTCCATGGAGAAGCTGAAGATGCACATGCTCGAACTGGCTTCGCAGGATCTGGGGCCGGTCGTGCTGTGCGACAACCAGGGCCAGCGCGACCGCCTGTTCGAGATGATCGGCGACCCCACGAGCACGCTGGGCGTGGGCCTGATCTCGGCGGGCTTCACGTGGAAGAGCGCGAACCTGGCGCTGCTCACCGATCACGAGATCTTCTCGCGTTACCGGCGCCGCCGCCGCCGCGCCAAGAAGTCGGCAGGGCTCACCGCGGCCGAGCTGAGCGCGCTTAAAGTGGGCGACTACGTGGTGCACGAGGACCACGGCGTCGGCGTGTATCGCGGCATGAAGCGGCTCACGCTGTCGGGTCAGGAGACCGATTGCCTCGAGCTGTCGTACGCCGGCAAGGACACGCTGTACGTGCCGGTGCATCAGTTGGGGTTGGTGTCGCGCTACTCCGCCGGCGACGGCGCGCGGCCCGCCATCCATGCGCTCGGCAGCGCGTCGTGGCAGAAGACCAAGGCGAAGGCCAAGAAGGCCATCCAGGACATGGCCGAGGAGCTGCTGCGCGCGTACGCCGCGCGCCATGCGCTGCCCGGTCATGCGTTCAAGCCCGACACGGTATGGCAGCGCGAGCTCGAGGCGTCGTTCCCGTACGACGAGACGGTCGATCAGGCCAAGGCCATCGAGGACGTGCGCCGCGACATGGAGGCCGCATCGCCCATGGACCGCCTGATCTGCGGCGACGTGGGCTACGGCAAGACCGAGGTCGCGATCCGCGCGGCGTTCAAGGCGGTACAGGACGGCAAGCAGGTGGCCGTGCTGGTGCCCACCACTATCCTTGCGCAGCAGCACGGCCACACGTTCAGCGAGCGGCTCGCGGACTTCCCGGTGAAGGTCGAGGTCATCTCCCGCTTCCGCACCGCGAAAGAGCAGAAGGAAGTCATCAAGCGGCTGGAGACGCGCGATGTCGACATCCTGATCGGCACGCACCGCTTGCTGTCGAAGGATGTGAAGTGGGCCGAGCTGGGCCTGGTGGTGATCGACGAAGAGCATCGCTTCGGCGTGAAGCAGAAGGAGAAG
>JAIOPA010000018.1 GCA_021414165.1 Candidatus Eiseniibacteriota bacterium | reverse complement strand
CGAAGTGCAGTTGCGAGGTGCGGCCACGCTGACGGACCTCGCCATTCACGGCCAACTCGAGTGCCAGGTCGCGCGGGTCGAGCCCCAACGCGATGCACGGCCCGAACGGCGCGAACGTGTCGCTGCCCTTGGCGCGCGACCACTGGCCATCCTTCTTCTGCCAATCGCGCGCGCTCACATCATTGAACGCGGTCACCCCGGCGAGGTACGACAGCGCCTCGTCCTCGCGCACATGACGCGCGCGGCGGCCGATCACCAGTGCGACCTCGCCCTCGGGATCGAGGCGGTCGAGACCGCGTGGCTTCACGATCGCGCCACCCGGTTCGAGCACCGCACTCGGCGGCTTCAAGAAGCACAGCGGCTCACTGGGCGGCGCCGTGGTGCCCGGCGCCACGGTGAGGCTCTCGGCCACGTGCTCGATGTAGTTGAGCCCGATGCACAGGATCTTGGTGGGCTCGCACGGCGCAAGACGCGGCGCATCGGCGGGGTCGCGTACACCGGCCGGGACTCCGCCCGCCCAAGGGGCGGCGGTCAGTCGCTCGAGGTGATCACCACGGTCGAGCCCGTAGGCCGGCTGACCGGCGATCGTGTAGCGGACCAGGAGGTCCGAAGGTGTTGGATCCATCGCGCGAGCCTACTGGAAATCAGGCCGCGCGCGAACTCCAACCGGGGCTTGGGAGGCCCCATCCTCGCGTGGTGCAGGCCGCGGGGGAACCTCGAACAACGACGGCACGTCCGGGTCGTCGCCCGAGGGCTCGGGTCGCAGAGCACATTCGAGGACAGGAAACCTCGCAGGGACAATGTTCTCCAAACAGCAACCACCGAATCAAGGGTTTCGTGCAGTTGGGAAAAGACACCCGCGCTCCCGGGGCCACACCGGAGGGGCATGACGACCGGTTGGAACGTGCGGCCAAACCCGATTCGGTGGCACGCGACGGCGAGCCCTGGCGGGGCGCCGGGCGACCGATCCGGGCCGGGTGGGCGAAATCGCTCCACCGCCTTCGTTGACGCTATCGAAGTGGCTTTGTTACCGTTTTCCACCTTATGCCTACCCCCCGCAAGTCCTCCCGCCCGAAGTCGTCTGCACAGATCCTCGAACAGCGTCTCGAGAAGCGCACCGCTCGCCTGGCCGTCATTGGTCTCGGCTACGTCGGTCTGCCGCTCGCCGTTGAACTCGCTCAGGCGGGTTTCGAGGTCTACGGCATCGACATCGATGAGAAGCGCGTCGCGCAGTTGAACGCTGGCAAGTCCTACATCCAGGACGTGCCGACCGCCGACGTGCGCACGCTCGTGCGCCAGAAGCGCTTCATCGCGACCACCGACTTCTCGGTGCTCAAGAAGTGCGACACGGTGAACATCTGTGTGCCCACGCCTCTGAGCAAGCAGCGTGACCCCGATGTGTCGTACATCGTGGCCGCCGCGACCGAGGTCGCGCGCTATCTGCACAAGGGCCAGCTCGTGATCCTCGAGAGCACGACCTACCCCGGCACCACCGATGAACTCGTGCTGCCCATGCTGGCCGAGTCCGGCCTCGTGGTGGGCAAGGACTTCTTCCTCGCGTTCTCGCCCGAGCGCGTGGATCCGGGTAACCCGAACTTCAACACCCGCAACATCCCCAAGGTCGTGGGTGGCGTGACCGAGACGTGCACGCATGTCGCGGTGCAGTTGTATCGTCAGCGCCTCGACAACGTGGTGCCGGTCACCTCGACGCAGGTCGCCGAGATGGTGAAGCTGCTCGAGAACACGTTCCGCAGCGTGAACATCGGCCTCGTGAACGAGCTGGCGCTCATGTGCGCGCGGCTCAAGATCGATGTGTGGGAAGTCATCCGTGCGGCGGCCACCAAGCCGTTCGGCTTCATGCCGTTCTACCCCGGCCCCGGCCTGGGTGGGCATTGCATCCCGATCGACCCGTTCTATCTGTCGTGGAAGGCGCGCGCGAGTGGCTTCGAGGCGCGCTTCATCGAGTTGGCGGGCCACGTGAACGGCCACATGCCGGATCATGTCGTGGACCTGGTCGGCGAGTCGCTGAACGCGCAGGGCAAGTCGGTGCGCAACGCCAAGATCCTCGTGCTCGGTGTGGCCTACAAGGCCGATATCGATGACGTGCGCGAGAGCCCGTCGCTCGACATCATGGAGAAGCTGCGCGAGCGCGGTGCGAAGATCTCGTACACCGATCCCTACGTGCCGAGCATCCGGTTCGCGGGCAGCGTCATGAAGAGCGTGCCGTTCACGCCCACGCAGTTGAAGCGCTTCGACTGTGTGGTCATCGCGACCGCGCACAAGGACATCGACTACGGTGTCGTGTTGCGCTGGTCCAAGGGCATCGTCGATACGCGCAACGCGCTCGTCGGCA
>JAIOPA010000287.1 GCA_021414165.1 Candidatus Eiseniibacteriota bacterium | reverse complement strand
GCAACGTCGAGGGGCGCCCCACGGGGCGCCCCTTCGCGCGTCCCCCCGGAAACGTTGGCGAACCGGCGCCCGGCCGGTTCTGGCACCTCCCATGCACATAGGGACGCGGCTCCAGCCGACCACCCATCCTGATTCGGTCCTTCGAGAACGCATCCATGCTCCCGCTCCGTGTGACCCGGGTCGTGACCCGACTGATGCCGGACTTCGCGTCCGGCAAAGCCCTGCATCGCCGGGCGCTGGCTGCTGCCGCAGCGGGCGCACACGCCGATGCGGAGCAGTGGTTCGAGGTCGCGGCCGCGCGGTACCGCCGGGAGCTGGGGGTGGAGCCGTTGGCGCGCCTTCGGGTGCATCAGCTCATGGTGCGCGCGCGTGCGGGCGGTGGCCGCGGCGTGGATTCGGCCGCGATGCTCGAGATCATCCGCCGGCTGAACCGGCTGGATCAGCTCGAGTCGCTCGACGCCCCGTTCGAGTTGGGCGATGCGCGGAGCGTGCTGGCGGCGTGGATCGAGCAGGCGGAGGGGGCGCCCATGCGCCCTGTCCTCTCGCTCCATACCGCCCCGGACGTCGTCATGCCGGACGCCCACGAGCTCCCGGCCGCCCAGGCCGCTTGACGGTCGGCGGCACGCCCGCCAGACTCCGCGCGCTCCCCGGGATGTCGGCCGCTACGGACATCCTCCCTTGGTGTGCCCCCGGGGTGCGGACAGGGCCGTCCCACCTCCTTCCAGGAAGGAAGGCATGACCGTCGATCCGGCATCCGCCCGGCGCATTGAACGCGCCGGCGAAACGCTTTCGCGCGTACGTGATGAAGTCGCGCGCGCTGTCGTCGGCCAGAAGGCCATGGTCGACCGCCTGCTCATCGGCTTGCTCACGGGTGGCCATGTGCTGCTCGAGGGTGTGCCCGGACTCGCCAAGACGCTCGCCGTCTCGAGTCTCGCCAAGGCGCTCTCGCTCAAGTTCCGGCGCATCCAGTTCACGCCGGACCTGTTGCCCGCCGACCTCACGGGTAC
>JAIOPA010000053.1 GCA_021414165.1 Candidatus Eiseniibacteriota bacterium | reverse complement strand
CGGATCGTGCTGCGCGTGCCCATGAACCGGTGCACGCGCACGGCCTCGCCCAGGGGTGACGACACCGCGATGAACACCGTGCCCACGGGCTTCTGCTCGCTGCCGCCATCGGGGCCGGCGATGCCGGTGATGCCCACGCCGACCTGCGTGTTGGCGCGCTCGCGTGCGCCCTTCGCCATCTGCTCGGCGATCGGCGCGCTCACGGCACCATGCACCGACAGGTCGCTCTCGGACACGCCGAGCAACTCGAACTTGGCCATGTTGCTGTAGGTCACGAAGCCGCGCTCGACATAGCGCGACGAACCCGGCACATCGGTGAGCCGCTTGCTGAGCAGCCCGCCCGTGCACGACTCGGCCACCGCGATGCGCCACGAGCGTGAGTCCAACTGTTCGCCGACCACGTCCTCGATGCTGCGCGTGCCCTCGGAGTACACGACGCCCTTCACCTTGGCGCCCAGTTCGGCATACGCGCGTTCGGCGGACTCGCGCACCTGCGTGGGGTTGGCGCCCACCACGGTCACGCGCAGATCGACACCGAAGAAGCTGGGCAGGTACGCCAGCGTGGCGCCGGGCCAGCTGTCGGGCAGGTTGCCGATGCGCTCGTGCAGCTGGCTCTCGAACAGGCCATAGGTGCGCAGCGTGAAGCTTTCAATGCTCATGCCGCTGCGTTCGCGCAGGTACGGCACCACGGACTCGCGCGCCAGCGCCTCGAGCTCGTTGGGCGGGCCGGGCAGCAGGATCACGGGCTTCTTGCGGTGCTCGATCAGGATGCCGGGGGCCGCACCCACCGGGTTCTGCCACAGCTCGGCGCCGCGCGGCACCAACGCCATGGTCTCCACCGACGGCGGCAGCTTGCGGCCGGCGCGCTTGCCGCGCTCGCGGATGTGCGCGAGCACGTTCTCGTCCAACTGCAGCGGACGATTGAGCGTGGTCGACACGGCCTTGCGCGTGAGGTCATCGGGCGTGGGCCCGAGTCCGCCGGTCATGATCACGCCATCGGCGCG
>JAIOPA010000286.1 GCA_021414165.1 Candidatus Eiseniibacteriota bacterium | reverse complement strand
CGGTGGAGCCACGCGAGCGCGTCCGTGAACGCGGCCTGCAGCGGCTTGGTACGGCGATCGTTCATCCAGCTGAAGCCCGCCGGCACGCGCGCCGTGGCGGTGAGCCGCATGCCGCGCGCATAGAACAGGTCGATGACCGTGCGGAAGTCGAAGCGCTGCTGGTGCTCGACGCGCTTCTTGAACTTCATGAGCGCGTACTTGGCGAAGTAACCCGCGAACCGGTACAGCCGGTCGTCAAACGCAGCCGCGCGCGGCACGCTCAGGTAGAGCTGCCCGCCCGGCTTGGTGACGCGCGCGAGTTCATCGCAGCACGCCTCGAGCTCGGTGACATGCTCGAGCACGTAGTGGCACACGGTGAGGTCGAACCGCTCGGGCCTGAGCGGCAGCCGTGCCAGGTCGCCACGGAACACGCGCATGCGCTCGTGGCGCGCGGGGGGCCCGGGCGGGAACTTGATATCGAATCCCGTGATGTCGAGATCGTCGCGCAGCGCATAGGGCCACGAGCCCGGGCCGCAACCGGCATCGAGCACTCGCGCGCCCGGCGGCAGCGCCGCGATCACCTCGCGCAGGAACACGGGACGCTCGTGCGCCGCGCGCACGGGCTTGCTCGCCATGGGACTCACAACTCCACCTCCGCCGGATCCTTGCCGGCCATTGCATCCATGAGCGCACGCGGTACGGCGGCCGCCGCGGCCGCGTGACCGCGCGCGACGAGCAGCACCATGAGCGCCGCCTGCTGCGCGAGCATCGCGGGCAGCCACGTGATGCGCGCGAGACCGCGCGCATGCCGCGACCACAGCGTGAGGTTCGCACGCAGGCGCTGGTAGATCTTCCACGGGTTCATGGCCCCTCCCGAGCTGGCGCTCACACGATGCCAGAGCCGGGCCGTGGGCACGAACAGCAGCGTGAAGCCGGCGGCACGCGCACGCAACGACCAGTCCGCGTCCTCGGCATAGATGAAGTACGACTCATCGAGCGGCCCCACCTTGCGCCATGCGGCCGAGGTGGCCAACAGGCAGCAGCCGGTGAGATAGCCGGTCGGCTCGAGCACTCGGAACTGGCCGTGGTCGGACTCGCGGATCGCACGATGCGAGCTGTGCGCGAGCCACGGCTCGCAGCGCCCGCCCGCATACCAGATGCGGTTCGAGGGCGGCGCGAAGTAGATGAGCGGAGCGAACGCACCGGCATCGGGACGCTCGTCGAGTGCCGCGAGCAGCTTCACGAGCAGGTCGGGATCCGCCATGACGTCGTTGTTGAGCAGCATGACGGCATCGGAGCCCTGGTCCAGCGCGCGTGCGAGCCCCACGTTGTTGCCGCCCGCGAAGCGCTTGTTCTCGGCGAGTGCCAGGAGTTCCACCTGCGGGAACTCGTCACGCACCATGGCGGCCGAGCCATCGCTCGACGCATTGTCGACCACCATCGGGTGCAGTCGCCAGCCCTCGGGCACGCGGCAGGCCGCGAGCGAGGCGAGCGTGTCGCGCGTGAGCGCGAGCCCGTTCCACGACAGCACGATCACCGCCAGCGTGCGCATGGCCTAGGCACTCCGCTCGGCGCGTGCGCTCGACCAGGCGCGCGACCACGCGAGCACCGCGCCCGCGAACAGCAACAACGCGGCGGCGAGCAACGGCGCGCGCGGGATGCCGGCATAGGCCGCGTACAGCCACCACACGTCGATCGCGCGCAGCAGCGTGTGCTGCTCCTCGGGCGTGATGCCGGTGCGCGGGTCGACCGCGCCGCCCTTGGCCAGTGCGGGCAGGTCACCGCGCACGTGCTCGGCGAGATAGCGCGACAGCATGCGCCAGTCGCCCACGATCGGCGTGTAGCGCGGGTTCCAGTGGCTCGCCTCCATGAAGTGCGGATCCTCGAGCGCCAGCGTGTACGGGTAGTCGCCCGCCTCGCGCATCTGCGCGCCGAAGTAGATGCCCACGCCACCCAGCGTGATCACCAGCCCGATCGCCCCCAACGCCCAGGCGACGCGCTTACGCAGGCGCGACGCACCCTCGAGCGCGAACGCGACGGCGATGAATGCGAGCGGCAGCAGCGGCACCAGGTAGCGCGGGCCCCACGAACCATCGCCGCCCCAGTGCTGGAAGCGCCCGAACAAGAACAGTCCCACCGCCCACGCGGCGAGGATCGCGAAGCCGGCGCGGCGTACGTCGTCACCCCGGCGTGCGGACTCACTGTGCTGGCGCGAACGCACCATGGCCGCGAGCCCTGCGGGCACCAGCCACATGGCCGGCGCGAACCACGCGATGCCTTTGCCCGACGACAACAGCAGGCCGTACACGCCCACGAACAACGGCGTCGAGAACGCGGCCGCCGAGGCCTGCGCGCCGTAGCCGGTCTCGAACGGCGTGCCGAAGCGCGCGGCGTTATAGAGCGCGTGCCCCGCGAGCGCCAGTGCGACGCCGATCACCGGACCGCGCCAGGCGAGCGGGCGGCGGAAGCCGGCCGCGCACAGGCAGGCCAGCGCGAGCGGTGCCATGCCGAGCTTGGCCGAGATGGCGAGGAACGCGCCGAGTCCAGCGAGCCTCTCGCCCGCACGCGCGTCCGCAGGCGCGGGCGCGGCTCCGGCGCGGGCGGCACCCGTGAGCGCCCACAACAGGCCCAGCGCCTCGAGCGGTTCGGCCATGAAGCTCTTGGCGTAGATCCAGAGCGGCGTGGTGAAGCCCAACAGCACGGTGGCGGCGAACGCCGCCCCCACCCCGATGCGCATGCGCCGCAGCGCAACGTAGAGCGCGGCCAGCAGGATCGACGCGACGAGCGCATTGAAGAACGAGGCCACGAAGCGCGCCGCGAGTTCGCGACGGTCGGGCGCGAAGCCGGCGGCCGAGGCCGCGGCATCGCCCAGCATCACGAGCGGGAGTGCCAACACCGCTTGCCCCGCCGTGTTCTTGCTGTAGAACCGGCCATCGGGGCCCTGCA
>JAIOPA010000479.1 GCA_021414165.1 Candidatus Eiseniibacteriota bacterium | reverse complement strand
CGTTCGCTGGGCACCACCAGCACGGTGAGCGCGCCGTCGAGTTCGAGCCGCGGCGCTCCGACAAAGCCCGAGGCCGGCGCCACGCGCACCTGGCGCGCATCGGCGTCGTAGGCGAGCCGCGGCCAACCGGCGGCGGGCTTGAGTTCGGCCAGCAACTCGACCGGTACCTGCATCTCGCCCGAGCGGATCACGACCATGTGCTCCAAGCGCACGGTGCGATCATCGACCAGCACGAACGGGTTGTCGCCGGTCATCGTGAGCCGGCGCTCGCCCGCGCGCAGCACGAGCTTGCGCACATCGGCGCGCCAGAACTTGGTGGCGCCCAGCAAGCGCGCGAGGTCGTTGACCGCGATCACCGGCACGCCATCGACGCGCCCCACGGGCGCGGTCTGCATGCCGATGCCAGCGGGCACGTGCAACGAATCGGCGCTACTCGCGGCCCGGGCGGTGCGTGCGGCACCGGCCACGCACAGCAGTGCGGCCAGTGCGAGTGCGGCGAGCCTCACGAATCGCGGTCCCGGCGCTTGGCGCGATCCATCTCGCGCTTGGCCTCGCGTTCCGCGATGGCGTCGCGCTTATCGTGCGACTTGCGGCCCTTGGCGATACCCAGCAGCAGCTTGGCGCGGCCGCGGATGAAGTAGAGCTTCAGCGGGATGAGCGTGTGCCCCTTCTGCTCCAACGCCTTCCAGAGCTTGTCGAGCTCGGAGCGATGCAGCAAGAGCTTGCGCTTGCGGACCGGGTCCAGGTTCCAGCGGTTGCCCTGCTCATAGGGCGGGATGTGCAGCTGGTGCACCCATGCCTCGCCATCCTCGATCGACGCCCAGGACTCCTGGAGGCTGGCCTTGCCGTTGCGCAGGCTCTTGACCTCGGTCCCGGCCAGCACGAGTCCCGCCTCGATGGTGTCGAGGATGGAATAGTCGTGCGACGCCTTACGATTCTGGGCGACGAGCCGGTCAGCAGAGGCAGAGGCGTCGGACATACCCAGGGCCCTAGCCCGACCTATTCATGAGCCGATGGCCTGCGAGGGCCGGCTGCCCATGAATCGCGGCGGAGCTGGCGTGGCCTGCTCCTCGTAGTGTCATCAACACGACTGCGTCGCAGGCCACGCCAGCTCCTTGCGCTTCACGGACATCCGACCCTCTCGGCTCACCGTTCATGAATAGGTCGGGCCTGCGACCCCTCGGGCTCACTTGCCGCCAGCAAGGCCAGACTTCTGGCCGAGCCGGGCAGGGCTCTGGGGTCGGGGTGAAAGAGGGTGATGGTGCGGAAGGGGGGATTTGAACCCCCACACCCTTGCGGGCGCTAGAACCTGAATCTAGTGCGTCTGCCAGTTCCGCCACTTCCGCACACAGTCGGGCCAAGGAAACTAGGGCGTCTCGGCCCAAACGTCAATCCGGGGCGCTTTTCGCGGGGTTCAGGGCCTGGAATCGCGCCCGGCGGGCCCGTGCGACCGGGTGTAGGCTGCCGCGCCATGGCCCTTCCCCTCCCGGTGAACCTGCACGAATACGAGCCGCGGTCGCGCGAGCGCATCCCGGCGATGGCTTGGGAGTACCTCTCGGGCGGCAGCGGCGACGAGCGCACACTGGCCTGGAACCGCGAGCGCTTCGACGCCACGCGGCTCTGGCCGCACGTGATGCGCGACGTGAGTCACGTGGACACGCGCTGCTCGTTCCTGGGGATCGAGTTATCGTCGCCGGTGTTGTTGGCGCCCACCGGGTTCCATCGGCTGTTCCACGACGAAGGCGAGTTGGCCACCGCGCGCGGCGCGGGTGCATCGGGCGCGCTGTACACCATCTCCACCGCGGCCACGACCTCGATCGAGGACATCGCGGCCATGGCCAGCGGACCACTGGCGTTCCAGCTGTACGTGCAGCGCGACCGTGGCATCACGCGCGAGCTGGTGCAGCGCGCCGAGGCCGCCGGCTGTCGCGCACTCATGCTCACCGTGGACACGCCGGTGCTGGGTGCACGCGATCGCGAGCAGCGCACCGCGCTCGAACTGCCGCCAGGCGTGGAACTGGCCAACCTGCGCACGTTGCGCCAGCAGAACCCCGACGCGCCCACGTTCTCGCATGGTTCGCACAACCCGTTCCTCGACCCCT
>JAIOPA010000285.1 GCA_021414165.1 Candidatus Eiseniibacteriota bacterium | reverse complement strand
TCCCCGGGCTCACCGTGCCCGCGGGGCTCTCGAGCGATGGCCTGCCGGTCGGCGTGCAGTTCCTGGGGCCCATGGATTCCGAGCCCGCGCTCCTGCGCGCAGCCCGGGCACTCGAGGCGAACGGGGAGCGCGCGGCGATCGTGCGTGGACCGGAGCGGGAGGTGACATGGCCTGGGAAGTCGTGATCGGGCTGGAGTGCCACATCCAGTTGGCCACGCGCACCAAGATGTTCTGCGGCTGCACCGTGGGTTTCGGTGCCGAGCCGAACAGCACGGTGTGCCCGGTGTGCCTGGGACTGCCCGGAGCGTTGCCGCGTGTGAACGCGCGCGCGATCGAGGCTGCACTCGCGTTGGGCACCGCACTCGGTTGCCGCATCCGCATGCAGAGCGTGTTCGCGCGCAAGAACTACTTCTATCCCGACATGCCCAAGAACTACCAGGTCACGCAGTACGACCAGCCGATCTGTGAAGGCGGCCAGTTGCCCGTGGTCATGGACGGTGTGGCGCGCACGTTCGAGCTCACGCGCATCCACTGCGAGGAGGACGCGGGCAAGTCGTTCCATCCCGAGCGCCATGGGGACCGGCGCTTGTCGCGCGTCGACTTCAATCGCGCCGGTGTGCCGCTGCTGGAGCTGGTCACCGAGCCGGTGCTGCGTTCGCCCGGCGAGTGCGCCGCGTTCCTCACGCAGCTGCGAAGGTTGGTGCGTTGGCTCGGCATCTCGGGCGGCGACATGGAGAAGGGCCAGCTGCGCTGCGATGCCAACGTGAGCCTGCGCCCGGTGGGTGCGGCCACACTCGGCACCAAGACCGAGCTGAAGAACCTCAACACCATCAAGGGCGTCGAGCGCGGCGTGACCGCCGAGATCGCACGTCAGACCGCATTGCTCGATGCCGGTGAGCGCATCGTGCAGGCCACGCTGCTGTTCGATGCCGAGCGCGATGCACTCGAGATCATGCGCACCAAGGAACACGCGCACGACTATCGCTACTTCCCGGATCCCGACCTGCCGGTGCTGCGCGTGAGCGCTGCACAACTCGAGTCGGCACGCGCTGCAGCACCCGAGTTGCCGTGGGACCGCGAGGCCCGCTATCGCGACGCGCTCGCGCTGCCCGCGTACGACGCGCAGGTGCTCACCGAGGCGCGCGACGTCTCGGACTACTTCGAGGCCTGCGTGCCCGCGCCCGATGCGGCCTCGGTGAAGCTGGCGAGCAACTGGGTCATGACCGAGTTGTTGCGCGTGCTCAAGGACCGCGAGTGGAGCGTGGCGGACTGGAGCGAGCGTGTGAGTGCGGCGCGTTTCCGCGAGTTCCTGGGCAAGGTGGCCGCCAAGGAACTGCCCGGACCCATCGCCAAGCAGGTGTTCGCGTGGTTGCCCGATGAAACGGGCAGCGTGGCCGAACTGCTCGAGCGCCACGGCATCAAGGTGGCGGGCGGCGCCGATGAGCTGCGTCCGCTGGTGCGCGCGGTGCTCGATGAGAACCCGGGGCCGGTCCAGCAGGTGCTCGAGGGCCGCGAGGCGACGTTCGGGTTCCTGGTCGGCATGGTCATGAAGAAGAGTGGCGGGCAGGCGGTGCCGCAGGTCGTGAACCAGTTGCTGCGCGAGGAACTCGCGGCCCGGAAGCACGCGTGAGCCTGGCGGGCCACGACTTCCGCGCAGCCGTCGAGGCGGCCGCGATGTCGCCCGCCGATGGCACGCTGGGTTCGCGCTTCGTGGCACCGCTCGTGACCTGGTTGGTGGCCGATGCGCATGCGGGCCCCGAGCTCGAGGACGCGCTGGCCGGGGTCATGCGCGCACTGGAGCGCGTGGGCGTGATGCGCGGCCGCCAGTTCGTGTTGTTGGGCGGTACCGCACTCGTGGGGAGCGATCGCGTGCAGGAGATGGCCCGCGCGCGTGCGCTCCGTGCCGCACTCGGAGTGCCGGTGCTCGTGCACGACCCCACGCGCGAGGGCTTCGTGGCGGGCACGCTGCCCAACGGCACGGCGATCGAACTCGACGATGAGCTGCGCGAGGCCGAGGCCATCGTGAGCGTGGCGGGCGGCCTGGCCTGGGAGCGCGCCACCGCGGTGGTGCCGGGCGCCTGCGTGGCGCACACGCGTGCCGCGTTCGCCACCACGCTGGCGCAGCAGGGGCGTGGCGCTGCGTGGGCGTTCGTGCGTGCGGCCGAGACGCTCGCACCGATCGATCTGGCCGTGGGTTGGGATGCTGGCGGCCGGGTATGGTCGGCCAGTGGGACGCATGCGCTCGAGCGTCTGGAGCTCGAGGACCGGGACGAGTTGAACAGGTTTGCCCGCACGCCGGACGCACGCTAGCGTGCGCGCCATGTCCGAGCGCATCCTCGTACTGGGTTCCGGTGGCCGCGAACACGCCTTGGCGTGGCGGCTCGCGCGTGACCCGGGCCGGCCCGGGATCCACGTGGCGCCGGGCAATGACGGCATGGCGCTCACGTTCACGCGCCATGCGGTGCGCGAGACCGATCCGGCCGCCGTGGTCGAACTGGCGCGCCGCATCGCCGCCACGCTCGTGGTGGTGGGCCCCGAGGCTCCGCTCGCGGCCGGCGTGTCCGATGCGCTCGTCGCGGCCGGGATCCCGGTGTCGGGTGCCTCGGCCGCGGGTGCGCAACTGGAATCCAGCAAGTGGTTCGCCAAGCAGATCATGCGCGAGGCCGCCGTGCCCACCGCGCGTGCCGAGATGTTCTCGACGCTCCGCGAGGCCGAGGCCGCGCTCGATCGCTTCGGTCCGCCGTGGGTCGTGAAGGCCGACGGGCTCGCCGCCGGCAAGGGTGTGTTGGTGAGCGATTCGCGCGACGAGGCGCGCGCGTTCCTGGCCGCCTGTCTCGAGGGCGGGCGGTTCGGCGACGGCGGACACCGCGTGGTGCTCGAGGAGTTCCTGGCAGGCGAGGAGGCCTCGGTCATCGCGATCTGCGATGGCGAGCGCCATGTGCTGTTGCCCGCGGCGCGCGACTACAAACGCGCATTCGATGCCGATGCGGGGCCCAACACGGGTGGCATGGGCAGCTTCGCACCCACGCCGGCCGTCACGCCCGAGGTCGAGGACACGGTCTCGGCCCAGGTGATCACGCCGGTGCTGCGTGCGTTGGCCGCGCGGGGCACGCCCTATCGCGGCGCGCTCTATGCCGGGCTCATGCTCACCGCGGCCGGGCCGCGCGTGATCGAGTTCAATGCGCGCTTCGGGGATCCCGAGACTCAGAGTATCCTGCCGTTGCTCGGCGGCTCGCTGGGCACCCTGCTCGCGAGCGCCGCGAAGGGCGCGATCGAGCGCGATGCGGTGACTCGCATGGCGGGTGCCGCGGTCACGTTGGCGCTGGTGGACGAGGGTTATCCCGACGCGGTGCGTGGCGGGGGCGTCATCGAAGGACTCGGCTCGTGCGCGAGCGAGGTGACCGTGTTCCATGCCGGCACGCGGCAGGAACAGGGTGGTTGGGTGGTGCGAGGCGGACGCGCGGCATATCTCACCGCGACCGGCTCGCATGTCGAGGAGGCTCGCGCCCGCGTCATGGCGGCGCGCGCGAGGCTCTCGGGAACGGGCTGGCGCAGCCGCGGCGACATCGCCGCGGTGGTCGCACAGCCGATGAGGAGTGCATGACCGTGGCGGCGAAGTCAGCGCGGAAGCCTGCTGTGCAGGTCGGGATCGTGATGGGCAGCGAGTCGGATCGTGCGGTCATGGAGGAGGCAGTCAAGGTGCTCGCCGACTTCGGCGTGGGCTCCGAGATCGTGGTGCGCTCGGCGCATCGCACGCCGGAGGCCGCAGCCAAGTGGGCGAAGTCGGCGCGCACGCGCGGGCTGCGCGTCGTCATCGCGGCGGCCGGCGGCGCCGCGCATCTGGCCGGCGCCATGGCGGCGCACACGCGGTTGCCCGTGCTCGGCGTGCCGTTGGCGTCGTCCCCGCTGCAGGGCTTCGACGCGCTGCTCTCAACCGTGCAGATGCCGCCCGGGGTGCCCGTGGGCACGCTCGGTGTGGGCGGTTGGGGTTCGCGCAACGCGGCGTTCCTCGCGCTGCGCATCCTCGCGGTCTCCGATGCGGCGATCGCGCGCAAGCTCGAGCAGCATGCCGAGGGCATGGCCAACGCCGTGCTCTCGCGCTAGAGGATCCCATGGACGTCGTGAAGCTCGGGGAGCCGCCGTACGATCGCCACACGCTCGACACTGCTGCGCACATCATGATGCGCGGCGGCGTGATCGCGTTCCCCACCGATACACTCTATGGATTGGGCTGTTCGTTGTTCGACCTCGGGGCGGTCGAGTTGGTGCGCCGTCTCAAGCGGCGCGATCCGCACCATGCGTTCATCTCGCTCATCCCCGAGCCGTCGCAGGTCGACGGGCTCGCGCTCGCGGTGAGCCCCGTGGCGCGCCGGGTCATCCAGCATGGCTGGCCGGGACCGCTGTCGCTCATCTTCACCGCGGCCGAGATCGTGCCCCACGGGGTGCGGGGCGAGCGCGGCACGATCGCGCTGCGGTGTCCGAAGGATCCCCTGTCGCACTCGCTGCTGCAGCGCTTCGGCGGCCCGGTGGTCTCGAGCAGTGCCAACCTGTCGGGGCAGCCGCCCGCGGAGACCGCCGAGGAGGTGGTGGCGACGTTCGGGAACCAGCTCGATCTGGTCCTGGACGGCGGGCCGCGCCGGGGCGGCGTTCCTTCGACCTTGGTCGACATGACGGGGAGCAAGCCGAAGCTCCTTCGGCAGGGGGCGTTCGATGTGAAGCCACTGCTCGGGGAGTTCGAGGACCTGACGAAGCGTTGAGGGTTGACGGCCTCCGAAACCGCCACCTATCCTCGGTCTGCATGCCGGCTCCCGATCCCGCGTTCCGAGTGCTGTTCGTCTGCACCGGCAATACCTGTCGCAGCCCGCTCGCCGCGCTCGCGCTGCTCGCGGAACTGGGAGAGGACGCGGCACGGGTCGATGTGCGCTCGGCGGGGACCGCCGCGCATCCGGGACAGGCGGCGAGCGAAGGCTCGCGGCGTGTCGCGGCAGAGGACGGCTTCGACCTCTCGGGTCACCGCTCGCGCTCGGTCACGGCGAGCATGGCACGGGACGCCGATCTCGTGTTCGTCATGACGCCCACGCACCGCTCCGCCCTCGAGGCGCTCGGCGTGGCGGGGGACCAGATCCATGTGATGAGTGAGTGGCCGGGGACCGGGCAGCCGGACCTCCCGGTGTTCGACCCGTTCGGGGCCTCGTTCGAGGCCTACGAGGAATGTTGGCGCCGGCTTCGCGTCCATGCGAAGCGCATCGCGCCGGAAGTGCGACAGGCGTTGCGCGAGCGGCGCCCCTCCTGATCCGGAATCACAGCCACACCACCTATTGCCCCCCCGAGGGATGAAGCCATGGCGATGACCAAGAGCGACACGATCTGGATGAATGGCAAGCTGGTGCCGTGGGATCAGGCACAGGTGCATGTGCTGTCGCACGTCCTGCACTATGGCTCTTCGGTGTTCGAGGGCATCCGCGCGTACAAGACGCCGTCGGGCCCCGCGATCTTCCGGCTCGCCGACCACATCGAGCGCTTGGCCTACTCCGCCAAGATCTACCGCATGAAGACGCCGTACACGCAGCAGCAGATCGAGCAGGCCTGCCTGGAGACCGTGGCCGCCAACAAGCTCGACGAGTGCTACATCCGGCCGCTGGTCTATCGCGGCTACTCGCACGTGGGCGTGAACCCGATCGGTACGCCGATCGACGTGGCGATCGCCGCCTACCCGTGGGGCAAGTACCTGGGCGATGACGCGCTCACGAAGGGCGTCTCGGTCAAGATCGGCACGTGGGCGCGCATGGCGCCGAACACGCTGCCGGCCATGGCCAAGGCGGGTGGTAACTACCTCAACTCGCAGCTCCTGAAGCTCGAGGCGGTGGAGGATGGTTACTCCGAGGCCATCGCGCTCGACACGAACGGCTACGTGAGCGAGGGCTCGGGCGAGAACCTGTTCCTCGTGCACAAGGGCGAGCTCATCACGCCGCCGATGCACAACAGCATCCTGGCCGGCATCACGCGCGCCAGCGTCGTCACGTTGGCGAAGGAACTCGACATCCCGGTGCGCGAGATGGTGATCCCGCGCGAGATGCTCTACATCGTCGATGAGCTGTTCTTCACGGGCACGGCGGTCGAGATCACGCCCATCACCTCGGTCGACAAGGTCACCGTGGGCAATGGCGAGGTCGGCCCGATCACGAAGGCACTGCAGAAGGCGTTCTTCGGCATCGTCAAGGGCGAGGTCGCCGATCGTCACCACTGGCTCACCAAGGTGCCGCGTACCGTCGCTGCGGCGAGCTGAGCATGCGCATCGCGATCGGCAGCGACCACGCGGGGTTCGTGCTCAAGGAGCAGGTGCGCGCGGAACTCGTGCGGCTCGGGCACACCGTGGAGGATGTGGGTACGGATTCCGCCGAGGTCTCGGTGGACTATCCGGACTACGGCATCGCGGTGGGTGAGCGCGTGGCCGATGGCCGCGCCGAGCGCGGGGTGGTGGTGTGCGCGACCGGCATCGGCATCAGCATCGCGGCCAACAAGGTCGAGGGCGTGCGGGCGTCGGTCGTGACCAGCGAGGACACGGCGCGCCTGACGCGCGCCGATAACGATTCGAACGTGCTGGCCCTAGGGGCCAAGACCACGCCCCAGGCGGCCGAGGCGCTCGCGTGGTTGCGTGTCTGGCTCGAGACCCCGTTCGCGGGCGGGCGGCACGAGCGGCGCGTGAACAAGATCAAGGACTACGAGGCGAAGCACTCGCAGCGTTCCTGAACACCCCGCGTCCCGGCGCGGTCCGGGACGAGACAGGAGTCCCGGCGTGTCGGCGATCCAGAAGCAGGACCCCCAGCTCCACGATGCGATGCTGGCCGAGTTGTCCCGGCAGCGCACGCAGCTCGAGTTGATCGCGTCCGAGAACTACGTGAGCGATGCGGTGCTCGAAGCGGCCGGCTCGGTGCTCACGAACAAGTATGCCGAGGGCCTGCCCGGCAAGCGCTACTACGGCGGCTGCGAATGGGTCGACGTGGCCGAGAACCTGGCGCGCGAGCGGCTCAAGACGTTGTTCGGCGCCGCACACGCCAACGTGCAGCCGCACTCGGGCGCGTCCGCGAACCTCGCCGCGTATCTCGCCATCTCGGAGCCCGGGGACACGTTGCTCGGCATGAGCCTCGCGCATGGCGGCCACCTCACGCACGGTCACAGCGTGTCCGTGACCGGCAAGCTGTGGAAGGCCGTGCAGTACGGCGTGCGGGTCGAGGATGGCCGCATCGACTACGACGAGGTCGAGCGCCTCGCCAAGGAGCACCGGCCGCGCATGCTGGTCGCGGGCGCGAGCGCATATCCGCGCGCGATCGACTTCGCGCGTCTCGGGGCGATCGCCAATGAGGTGGGCGCGCATCTCGTGGTCGACATGGCTCACATCGCAGGTCTGGTCGCGGCGGGGCTGCATCCCGACCCGGTGCCGCACGCGGCGGTCGTCACCAGCACCACCCACAAGACGCTGCGCGGACCGCGCGGTGGCGTGATCCTGTGCCGCGCGGACCTGGCCGAGAAAGTGGACAAGTCGGTGTTCCCGGGACTCCAGGGCGGGCCGCTCATGCACATCGTGGCCGCCAAGGCGGTGTGCTTCGGTGAGGCGCTGTCGCCGGACTTCAAGGCCTACGCCCAGCGCGTGATCGACAACGCACGCGTGCTCGCCGAGACGCTCATGGGCAACGGCATCGGGCTCGTGAGCGGTGGTACCGACAATCATCTCATGCTGCTCGACCTGCGCTCGCGCGACCTCACCGGCAAGGTCGCCGAGGAGGCGCTGCATCGCGTCGGCATCACGGTCAACAAGAACGCCGTGCCGGGCGATCCGCAGAAGCCGTGGGTCACGAGTGGTATCCGCATCGGGACGCCGGCGCTCACCACGCGCGGTATGGGACCCGACGAGATGCGCGTGATCGGTGGCTGGATCGCACGCGTGCTCGACAAGCCCACCGATGAAGCGGTGGCGCGCGAGGCTGCGGCCGGGGTGAAGGAGTTGGCGAACGCCTACCCGCTGTTCTCCTGGAGCGCGCGGTCGCGTACCGGGGTGCGTGCAGGCTGAGCGGGGCCGGCGGGCCGAATGCAATGTCGAGGGGCGCCTTCACGGGCGCCCCTTGGTGCTGCCCCCCGGATTCGTTGGCGAACCGGCGCCCCAGCGGTTCTGGCACCACCCGTGCACATAGGGACGCGGCTCAAGCCGACCACCCATCCTGATTCGGTCCTTCGAGAACGCATCCATGCTCCCGCTCCGTGTGACCCGGGTCGTGACCCGACTGATGCCGGACTTCGCGTCCGGCAAAGCCCTGCATCGCAGGGCGCTGGCTGCTGCTGCAGCGGGCG